>DASPNG010000001.1:0-3749 GCA_035626635.1 Binatia bacterium
CCCAATTTGTAACAGGGCGCGGTATTTACGACCGTTATAAAAAGAATCCAGAAAAAATCAAAAACAAAAAAGTTTGGTCTGAAGTCGAAAACTGGATGGGGGTGACTATTGTTAACTCCAGCATATTCTGGTCTCCTGATATTGTAGTCGTGGGAGGTGCAGTTGGATTGAATAAAAATATATCAGCAGACAGGATCAATAAAAGAATTAAAGAAGTATTCAGCCTTATGCCGAAAATTCCTCTGGTGAAAAAGGCTGAACTCGGACAGCTCAGCGGCTTATATGGAGCGCTGGCTATGGCAAAACAAAACCGCCGGTAAAGGCGGTTTTGAATTTCGAAAAAAATTATCTGAACAAGTTGATGAATTTAGTGACCATGGTTTGCAAAACTGATTTAGTTTTAACCATGCCCTTATCGCCAACCTGGATGTCAGCAGCTGTTTTGGTCTCCCCATTGATCTTTACTACAGTACTTGAATCTACTGGAACTGTAGTAGTAGTGCCTGTGACGCTATTTTTTAAAGTGACTGTAGTGCTGGTCTTGTTCACAACTTCACCGAAAAGCATTTTCTTTTCAGCTCGGACAGTAACCTTATCAGCCATGAACTCAGATGCACCATTTCTTTTACCCTTTACATCTACCAAATAACCTACCTTCAGATCAGCCATTGTGATTGGCGTTTCACCAAGCATTCTGAATTTGGTCTCAGAATCAGTCTTCACAGTTACATCGGTGGTAGTTGCTGTTTCGTTCTTTTTGGTATGGGTTAGGGTAACAACAAAAGTTGTACCGGAGATAGATTTAATTTTACCGTTTAAGGCAAATTTTTCATCATCCCATTTCTTAAACCATTTTTGCAACTGTGCCCGAGAACCACGGTCTTCGCTTGCCTTTCCCCTGTTTGGCTCGCCGCCCTTGTCTGCTGAAGCAACTCCGGCTGTAAGCATGAATGCTACCAGAGACAACAATGCAACAAATTTCTTCATTATTAAGTCCTTTCTTACCTCCACACAGACTTAATCGAAGCAATAATGCGTTTGTTACAAGCCCAAGAAACTGAGAATTTTATCCTTTTTGTCCTTATATTTCGGGTCCTTTTTCACTTCTCTGTAAAAGTCCTCAGCGGCTTTTTTGCCTTCCTTCTCCAGGTATTTAGCAGTCTCAATTACGCGTTCCTTCACTTTTTCCTCGTTTACTCTCCGCTCCTCATTGTCATCATCTTTATTGTCATCATCGTCGTTGCTAGATTCTTCATCTTTCTTTGGTTCAGCTTTTAGTGGTTCTTCTTTCTTAACTTCCGGTTTAGGATCAGGGTTTTTTTCCTCAGGATTCAAAGGCTTCGATATTATTGGATCGGGTAGATTTGGTGTGGGCACTGGCATTGGTGCAGGATCAGGATTTGGATTGGACTGTATCGGATTCTGCGACACATTTGCTGCCGGTGAGGTTTGTATTGGGGTAGACATAGGCGCAACAACAGGCTGAACCATCGTAGGCGGGTTATTAGTACTTGATCTTGTTTGCGGCTTCGTATTTACCGGAGCCGGTGTCGGCTGTTGCGCGATCGGTTCCTCAACTTGCATTTCAGGCTCCTCTTCCGGAATATTGTTTTCGTTATAAGTTAAAACCTTATCGTTTGGGTTAAACAAAGAAACGCCGATAAGTACCGCGGCAATCGCAATATATAGCATGAATAACTTCTTATACATAAAAACATCTCCTTTAAGAGATGTTTAAGTTAGCACCGGTGTTTTACTTAAGCCATTGTGCAGACTGCCTGACCAATAATTTCTCTGCTTGTTCCGGATCAGACATGATTTCTTTGACGATTTTTTCCATCCGGGCGGACTGTGAACCTTTAACCAGAATCGTATCGCCTTCCTGGATCTCATTTTGTATCGGGATCCTGGCATTGTCTGAACTTTCAAACCATTTCACCACACCTGAATAGTGACGTTTCTCTAATTCATCTTTTATGATTTTGGCGTTCTCGCCTACTAAAAAGACTGCGTCCACACCAACTTCCTGGATTTTTGCCGCAACTTCCCTATGGCCAATTTCCGTCTGCGCTCCCAGCTCAGCCATGCTTCCGATAGCCGCCACTTTCCGGCCAGTCGTAACCTGCGACAAGACTTCCAATGCCAAATTGGTTGAAGCCGGAGCAGCGTTATATGTATCGTCGATTATTCTGGTGTTCTTAATTCCACCCAGCATTCTCAATCTTCCTGCCGGCGGCCGGTAATTTGCCAGGGCCTGTGAGGCATCAACCAGGTTCATGCCCATGCACAGTCCTACAGATGCCGCAGCAAGCGCCGCATAAACATTAGACCGTCCCAAAGCATCAGGAATCAGTACAGGCACCACTGTCCCATTATGATTGACCTTAAAGCCAAGGCCTGACACCTGGTTCTTATTGATCATCTGCAAATCAGAAGCTGCCACATCCGAGTCCTGATCTAAGCCGTAAGTGACTGTGCGCATGCTTCGTTTTTCTTTGGCAAATTTAGAAATCATGTCATTATCCATGTTCAGAATAACGGCGCCGGTCGACTTTACTCCTTTTACCAAGCTGAACTTTTCTTTTGCAAGCGCTTCACGGCTGGGATAATTTACCAAATGGCTGATCCCAACGTCAGTAATAATACCGTAATCAATTTGTCCGGTCAGGGACAAAAGCTTTTCGATATCACCTGGGCGATCAGCTCCCATTTCCAACACCAACACCTGAGGATAATTATTCCCTAAAAGGGTAATAATCGCTTTGATAAAAACCCAGACCCAGGCTAAAGGGTTGTGTCCAACAAATTTCTGATCCAGTACTGTGAAAGGCAAGCCGAACTCATTGTTATAACTGCCTTCGCTTTTCCTTACTGTAAATTTACTTCCCAACACGGCGGCAACGGCAACCTTAGTGGAAGTTTTACCAACACTGCCTGTAATGCCAATTATTACAGGTTTAAATTTCATCAGAGTGAGGCGGGTGAGTATTCCTAAAATTTTGGCGACTATATTCTTCATTATCTTGTAGGCGGGATCTGTAAATAGTTAAAGATGAATCCTGCAATTTCTCCAAAAGCCGGTGCAGCAGTACTTTCGGCAAACCTGACATCCTGCGGATGATCGATTCTGACCAGCATCAGGAACTGCGGGTTATCAACCGGCCCGTAACCTATAAAGGAACCAATGTTCTTTGTAGGATCGTAGCCAACCCTGTCTCTATAAGCAACCTGGGCAGTACCGGTTTTCCCTGCAACAAAATACCCGTTTACTCCGGCACGTTTGCCGTGTCCGTTTTCAACCACATTCACAAGCATTGAGGTTACCTGGGCGGCAGTCCGGACATCCAAGACTTGGTCGATTTTTGTGGGTTCGGTTTTTTCCTCAGAGCCGTTGGCGTGCACTACTTTTTCCACTACATACGGCCGCATCATTTTACCACCATTGGCCAGGGCAGTATATGCGGTCACCAATTGGATTGGGGTGACGGTTATACCCTGCCCATATGACGCAGTGGCAAAGAAGATGTCTCCCTTTTTCTGGAGGTTATCCAAATTCCCCAGCACTTCATTCGGCAATTCAATTCCGGTTTTTTTACCGAATCCAAAACGGTCCACATAATCCTTGAATTTACTATGACCAAGCTGTTGTTCAACGTAAACCAGACCGGTGTTCAGCGATTTTTCCAGAACCTGGGTCATGGTTTGCACACCATTGGCTTTCCCATCCGAATTCTTGATTTTGAAATCAT
>DASPNG010000002.1:0-6504 GCA_035626635.1 Binatia bacterium
CATGGTCTTTGGCGAGGGGCCAGAGTTTGATACCGCAGAAAATGCGATCCGGGATTATTACAGCCAACATATTTATGATGAAATGGTCCCGCCGACGCTGATTCGTCAGGCGAATGGATCTACAGTAAAGATTTCTGACAATGACGCCATAATAATGTTCAACTTCCGTCCTGATAGGGCGCTTCAGATCACACGCGCATTTGCCGACAAAGGATTTAATAAATTTGCCAAGCCAGCTAAGCAGTTCAAGAATTTGAAATATATCTGTATGACAGAGTATGCCAAAGATTTGAATGTGAAGGTTGCTTTTTCGCCGATTGAAATTGTGGACGGATTTGCTGAAACCATTAGCAAAAACGGATTAAGACAGTTCCATATTGCGGAAAGCGAAAAATATGCCCATGTCTCTGTATTCTTCAATTGCGGAACAATCAATCCGTTTCCGGGCGAAGACCGGGAAATTATCACTTCACCGGTTTCCAATTATCAAAACTACGCTGATGTCCCGGAAATGTCGTCCAAAAAAGTGACAGAAGTTCTGCTTTCCAAACTGAAAGGCAATTACAGCTTTTATCTGGTAAACTTTGCCAATCCTGACATGGTTGGGCATACAGGGAACATGGATGCATCCATTTTGGCCGTCAAAGCCATTGATGATTGCCTTCAGTCCATTGCACAGGCCTGTCTTGAAGAAGATATTTGTTTGATCATTACCGCAGACCATGGAAATATTGAAGAGTTGGTGGATGTGAAAAGCGGTACAATGGATAAGGAGCATTCAACCAATCCAGTCCCGTTTATTCTTATTGGCAAGCAATTTGAAAGGCCGGACTCAAACGAAAAAGGGGTTTCTGGTCTAGCTTCTGTAATGCCAATCGGCGTACTCTCAGATGTTGCACCAACAATGATTGAACTCCTGGGATTGAAAAAACCTGAGGTAATGACAGGTGTCAGCCTTCTTCCCCAGCTTCTGAACGACTGATTATAGATATCAACACCCCGGCAACGGGGGTTTTTGTTTTGTGCTAATATTTTATTGATGAAAAAGAAGTGGTTAGTAAAACAACTCGTCGGAACAGTCTTACCGAATCTACCGGAATACCCAAGTCTGGTTGTTAATTTATTGGCTTTAAGGGGCATGACCGAACCAGAAGCCATCCAAAATTACCTGAACCCTGACTATGCTAAGTTATTTGACCCTTTCCTGTTCAAGGATATGCAAAAAGCCTGCGACCGCATCTGGCAGGCTCTGGCCAATAAAGAGCGGATCACAATTTACGCGGATTATGATGCAGACGCTATAACAGCCTCTTCTGTTATGACTTTGGGATTGCGCAAACTGGGGGGAATTGTTGAATGCTACATTCCTGACCGTTTTACAGAAGGTTATGGCATGAATCTGGATGCCATGAGAAAAGTTAAAGATTCCGGGGGCGGGCTGGTTATAACTGTGGACTGTGGAACCAATTCTGTAGCTGAAGCAAAATTGTGCCGTGAACTTGGTCTGGATCTGATCATCACCGACCACCATGAAATTACAGGTGAGCTGCCTAAGGCATTTGCTTTGATTAACCCGAAAAATCCGGAAGACAACTATCCTTTTAAGTATTTAACCGGGGTAGGTGTGGCTTTCAAAGTCATGCAGGCTATGTTTTCTGACTCTGTAAAAGCTGAAGCAGCCGGAGCTTCTCCTGGCTGGGAAAAATGGTTGCTCGACTTGGTCAGTATCGGGACAGTTGCGGATTTGCAAAGCCTAGAGTCGGAAAACAGGATCTTGGTCCATTACGGATTGCAGGTACTCTCAAAAACAAAGTGGCCCGGCCTGCGAGCCCTTTTGGAAGTGGCAAAACTGAAGCCGGGGAAATTCACCACTCATACTTTGGGGTTTGTGCTGGCACCAAGAATCAACGCAGCTGGCAGGGTTAAACATGCAGATGCAGCATATAAATTGTTGGTCTCAGAAAATATTTTAGAAGCGCAAAATTACGCCCTGGAACTGGACAACTTGAACGTACACAGGCAAATGCTTACAGAGCAGATTTTAAGCGAAGCGAGGGAGCAGGTTATGCTGTTATCTGACAAGAAAGTTCTGTTGGCCGCCGGGGCCAACTGGCCAAAAGGGGTTGTGGGTTTGGTGGCCGGTAAGCTTGCCGAAGAGTTTGGTAGACCAGTGCTTGTTATGGATAAGGGAGAAATTTATGCCACAGGTTCGGCCAGATCTCACCCCCAGTTTGATATTGTCAAAGCACTGACGTATTCCAAAGATCTTCTGGAAAAATATGGTGGTCATACCCAGGCCGCAGGGTTTACCTTAAGCAGCGGGAATATTGATATGCTGTACCAAAAACTCCTTGAATTTGCCGACACTTTGGATAATAAAAATTCTGATCCAGTGCTGGAAATAGATGCAGAAATGAAAAGCCAGGATCTTAATTGGGAAGTGTATGAAATGCTGGAAAGGTTTGAGCCGTTTGGTTTTGGCAATCCAAGACCAAAATTTGTTGGGCGCAACATGACCATTATTGAAACGCGTTCTGTCGGCGTGCACAACCAGCATTTGAAATTAAGATTGCTTTGGGATGGAAAAGTAGTGGATGCGATTGCCTTCAGGCAAGGGTATCTGGTGACCAAGCTCATGCCAAGCAGTAATATTGACGCTGTCTTTGAGATGGAAGCGAATGAATGGAATGGTCACAAGGATCTGCAGATTAAAATAATTGATATTAACCAAACCACAGATGGAACTAATAATACATTCTGATGGCGGCGCCAGGGGAAATCCTGGTCCTGCAGCCATTGGAGTTGTTGTTTCTGACACAAACGGTAACGAACTTAAAGCAATCAAGGAATATATCGGCGAGGGGACAAACAACCAGGCCGAATACAAAGCTTTGATCAAAGGAATATCGGAAGCAGCTGCAATGGGTGCGCAGACAATTACCTGCTATCTTGATTCCGAACTGGTAGTGAAACAACTGAACGGGCAATACAAAATAAAAGAACCTGGGTTGCAGGTTCTGGCAATGCACGTGATCAGATCAAAAAATAAATTTCAGAGTATTGAATTCAAGCATGTCCGCCGGGAGCACAACAAACGCGCGGATCAGCTGGTAAATGAAGCTTTGGATGAAGAATCCAACCGGTTGGAAGTCTGATTATTCCCTGATTTCTATTGTTTGCATTTCAGTATCAGTGAAAATGGTCAGAAGTTTTCCGTCTTCACTGATTAAAAATGATTTAGCCGGTTTAGAGGCAATAGTATAAACGTTCCTGTGATCACGGCCATCGAGTTCGATGGCTTTGATTTTATCTTCGTTGATGAAGAACAGATAGCCGGTGCGCTTGTTAATTACCGGTTGGCTGATAGATGTTGAGCTGCGTATAATCAATTCTGTCCGGAAATTTTCCGGATTGAACAATAAAGCTTCGTTGTTGTTGGCAAAGACTAAGCGGTCCATTTGTGAATCCCAGTAGGCATAATTAACTCCGCGGTAAATTTCATCGGCAGTATCGTTAAGTGCATACAGGTTCTGGTCCATAATAAGGAAGATGTGTGATTCTCCGCGAATGACCTGGCTGTTCACCGGATTGTTTGGCAGAGTTGAAATTGTTTCTGAAATTCCCAAATTAAGGTTTGAATGTTTCAAGGTATTCTGCTGCACATACCAGAGATGTTCGTTTTCTAAAGTAAATCCTGAAACGTCGGAAACCAGCAATGAAACTGTCTGACCTCTGGAGACATACAGGTCTGTACCAATCAGGATAACAGCATAATTGTCATTAGCTTCCAGGTGTTTGGAAGAACTAATCTGTTCGGCCGTAAATGATCTGCTGGGTGCATAACGGAGCAGATCGTACAGGGTCTGGTTTGAAGGCAGCGCTGCTTGGGTGGAAAAAACTGGGACAGGTAAATTTAAGTCTGTAATATTCTGCCGGTTCCCGTTCATTATACTAAGCTCTGATCCTTCTACGATCACTGCTTCATTGTTTCTGACAGAAACGGCTGAGAGGGAAGTGTTGCGTTGTGATTTTTCTTTTGGAGTTTCATAAAACAGCGTAATGAATTCACGGTCATGGTTTGCCCAAGTCACAATTCCTGAGCGGACATTTAATCGCTTTGTCCATGACTGGTAACCGTTTTTGGAGATTTTGATGTTGTAATCACCTGGCAGAAGAAAGCGGAGAGTGGAATCTGTTTTATCTTTTTGCAGTTTATCGTCAATAAATATGTCAGCCTTGTTAGGCTCGCTCCTTACAATCAAGCTTCCGGTTTTCGTAATTTGCCTGGTCTCCAAATCAAAAGAATACCCCAATGCGTACAGCACAATAACAGGCGTGGTAATGATGAAAACCAGCACCCCAAGCCCTACCAATAGAAAGCGATTTCGTAATGTCATAGAAGTATTGTAACCTTACAATTCTACTATATTTCAGCCAGTTTTTCAATATTTCTGATTTCTGTTAGAATGGGTAAGCTTTAAGAGGAAATTATGTTTACCAAACACATTGGAATCGATTTAGGAACTGCAAATACCCTGGTCTACGTGCCAAAGCGCGGGATCATTATAAACGAGCCGACAGTAGTGGCTGTTTCAGTTGTTGATAATAAGGTCATGGCTGTGGGGCAGGAAGCAAAAGAGATGCTTGGCCGTACTCCTGATACTATTGTGGCGCACAGGCCAATGAAAGATGGCGTGATTGCTGACTATAGGGTGACCGAAGCAATGCTTCGATATTTTATCAATAAGGCTACCGGTAATGTGCGATTTTTCCGTCCAGAAGTCATGATCTCGGTGCCGGGTGGAATTACTTCCACAGAACGCCGTGCAGTGATTGATGCGGCAATGGCTGCCGGGGCCAGGTCTGCTTATGTAATCAAGGAGACTGTTGCCTCAGCAATTGGTGCAGGTATTGATATAGCAACCCCTTCCGGAAACATGATTATTGATATTGGCGGCGGTACCACTGATGTGGCGATTTTGTCTTTGGGGGGAATTGTTACCCAAACTTCAGTGCGCGTGGCAGGAAATAAAATAGACCAGGCGATTGCTGAATATATCAGGAGAAAACACGGGTTGGCTGTAGGGGACAGGACAGCGGAAGAAATTAAGATTAAGATCGGGTCCGCACTGCCTGTTGAAAAAGAACAGAGTTTGGAAATCCGCGGCCGTGACCTGGTTCAGGGTTTGCCTAAAACCATTCAAGTTACAACAAACGAGACAGTGGAAGCTATTCAGGATGAGTTGAGCGAAATCATCAAAGCTGTGAGAGTGGTACTGCAGGAAACTCCGCCGGAACTTGCTGCAGACATTATTGATAAAGGTATGGTGCTGACTGGCGGTACAGCAATGTTAAAAAATTTGGACAAACTGATTGGCCAATCAACTGGCGTGCCTGCTTATGTTGCGGAAGATGCAATCCTTTGCGTGGCAAAAGGCACAGGAATTGCCCTGGATAATTTAGAGAGTTATAAGAAGAGTATTCTCGCCACGCGATAAAGTAAGTAATACATATAACCCCGCAGAAATACGGGTTTTTTATTAGGCGCAAGCAATAACGTTGACAAAAACACTAAAATATGGTAGATTTATATATTCTGAAAGATCGTGCCTGATACGACTCAGACCAACAGTTACTGCAAGCAGATTCAAAAAGGAAGGGGGAATAGCTAGTGGCAATGTCAATCTCTGAGCTGCGGCAGAAAATGCCGTACGAGCCCAAGCCGATACCCAAGGGCTTTTACATTGAGAAAGACAAGGAGCATGAAAAGATCCGGCTGATCCGGCTGAAGAAGGACCCAAGGAGGGTTGTCAAAAAGAAGATGACCCACCCTCGGGCTCACAACGACGAAGCTCAGGCATCAATGGACCTGTCTCGATACGGTGAGAATTTGTATCCCGGCATTTCCAATGCCAGAGTCATCTACGCGGATGATCCCAGGAACGTCGACCCGTACAAGGAGTTCAGGGACAACGGCACGCTGTGTTTCGGCATCGGGAAGTATTTTCTGGACGACCACAACTACTCCGGCATGGGCGTCTGCACAACTGACCTGGTCAACCTGCACCTGGGCGTGAAGTATCCGATCACTCTCAAGTACAGTGATTTTACCAGGCACTGTGACCGGACGAAGATGGTCCTCCCCATGGAGTGGCCAACGCTTCTGAAGGGGCAATACAGAACCGAACCTCAAAACGACGTGTTCAGGCGCGCAGAGCGGCTGCACATTGACTTCCATTGGTTCGAGGGCGGCAAGCGGCCGGCGAACGCCAAGCCCTTCCGGCTGCGGGAATACGCCAATATGCTGGAAGCGGAGTTTGCGGGTCATCCGGGGAAAAAAGGTCTGCAACGGCTGACCAACTACCTCCGCGAAGCAGAAGATGTCCTTGACTACGACATCCGCCTGTCGCCACAGGAAAATCAGGGACGTACCAGGCCGTACGAGTTGGCGCGTATCCTTCGGATCATGCACGCTCTGACAACCTGGGAAGACTACAAGAAGAC
>DASPNG010000003.1:0-3702 GCA_035626635.1 Binatia bacterium
TACTATTGGAGTTTTGCGCGATCCGTCTGCATCAACGTATTCGAGCTTGAACCTTTGAGGCATTTGGAAGTCCAGCTGTACCGTTGCCAATTGCCATTTTCTCCCCAGAACATCTTTGATTTGCATATCGATTTTTGGTCCGTAAAAAGCTCCATCACCCGGATTAACTGAATATTTCCACTTGGCTTTCTTTAATGCTTCCTCCAGGGCTTTTTCCGCTTTCTTCCATTCTTCCTCGGTTCCCAATGCCTTTTCAGGTTTGGTGGACAAGAACACATCTTCAATCTGCATGCCGAATACTTTATAGATTTTAGCAATCCGCTTTAACAGGTTAGCCACTTCATTACTGACTTGGTCTGGGGTGAGGAAAATATGGCAATCATCCTGGGCAAAGGCTCTAGTGCGGGTTAAGCCGCCAAGTGCTCCAGTCAATTCATTCCTGTGAAGGTTGGACATTTCAGCAAAGCGGATAGGGAGGTCCTTGTAGGAGTACAAACCTTGGGAGTAGAGAAGCATGTGACCCGGGCAGTTCATTGGCTTCAGGGCAAAATCTCGTCCTTCCACTTTCAGTTTAAACATATCATCAGAGTAGTGGTCCCAGTGGCCTGATGTCTTCCAAACTTCAGCGTCAAAAATTTGTGGCAACCTGACTTCCTTATAACCTTCGCCATAAGAAATTTCCCGGACGAATTTTTCCAGTTCATTTCTGATAATCGTCCCTCTTGGCTGATAAAATGGAATACCCGGTGACATTTCATGGAAGAGGAACAAGCCAAGTTTTGGACCCAAAACCCGGTGATCCCGTTTTGCAATTTCTTCCTGCAATTGTACGTACTTATCCAATTCAGCTTTAGTTTCAAACGCTACGCCATAGATTCTTTGCATCTGGGCGTTGGCTTGGTTACCGCGCCAATAAGCGCCGGAGATTTTATCCAGCTTGAAACCCTGGGGATCAATTTCCTTGGTGTTGTGGACGTGGCCGCCGCGGCAGAGGTCAGTAAATTTTCCAGTCCTGTATAGCGTAACTTTTTCATCTTTCTTTGCTGAAGTTTTTTTGTCCTCTGTTTTTACAGCTGAATCCTGGTTTAGAATTTCATCCGCTTTAGTAGTGCCGAATTTTTCTATGTCCTTGATCAGTTCAATCTTAAAAGGCTGGTTGGTTTGGGTGAAGTAGGTCTTGGCTTCGCCGGTTGTCATTTCCTGTTTTTCAAAATCTAGCTTTTGCTTGACCAGCTCACGCATGCGCTTTTCCAGTTTTGCCAAATCTTCCGGGGTAAGGGGTCTTGGCAAAAGGAAGTCGTAAAAGAACCCGTTTTCAATAACCGGTCCAACCCCTAGTTGTGCCTTAGGAAACATCTCCACCACAGCGCTGGCCAGTATGTGTGCCAACGAATGTCGGAGGTTATGTAGTTTTTCTGACTGTTTTTTCATAGTTCTGGATTAATAAAAAACGCCCAAGCAATTAATGCCTGGGGTCTTAATAGACGGTTCCACCCACACTTTCACTTTATTTCCCCGATAACGGTCGGAGTCACCGTAAGCGCTCGGCGGTTGGTAGTCGCGTCAGTGCGCTTAAAAGCTTAGGCTAATTATAGAGCTTTCGGGGAAGATCGTCAAAATTACGTAATCAGCGATTTGATCCGGCTTTTCAGCTCCTCATTCATTGATATTTTAAAAGGAGTCTTGATTTTTTGCTCGTTGATCACTAAATTCACGTCCAGGTTGCCAGGATACAGCTCAAACAATTTTTTCAGTTCGATAAATATTTCCTGGGATACGTTCCCCGGGATTTTAATGGTGACTGTTGACCCTATGGCAGTTCTTGAGGCGGGTTTTGCTGGCTGTGGTACCATGTCGCTGCTGAAAACTTTAATATCTTCCGCTAAAAACTTTGGCACGCCGTCCTTGTCCGATACTTTGCCGGTGAACAATAAAATATTGTCTGAGTTGATTAACCCGGCATGCTGCTGCCAGATGGTAGGGAAGAGCAGTACTTCAATTGTCCCGCTCTTGTCTTCCACGTCGGCAAAAGCCATGGCTTCACCTTTTTTGGTGATGATTTTCTGCACTCGGGTAACCACTCCGCCGATTGTTGTTTCACCCTTGGAGTTAGAGATTGTTTTTATTGGTCTGGCAATTTTGCTGACTTGCTCCTGGACATCATCCATCGGGTGGGCGGTGAGATAAAGACCGAGCAATTCTTTTTCCCAAGTGACTTTATCTTTTTTGGTTGCTGGCTCCACTTCCCGCAGTTTTAATTTAGCCTGTGGCAGCTGGCTGGCACCAAACAGGCTGGTTCTTTGATCTTCTGCTTCCCTCTGCAAATTTCTGGCAAATTCTAAAATGAGTTCCGCATTGCCCAACAAGGAGCCCCGTTCGCCTAAACTGTCCATGGCGCCGGACTTAACCAAAGACTCCCACGATTTTTTATTGAAGTTTCGGGTCTTGATTCTGTTCAGAAAATCTTCAAGATTGGCAAACCTGCCGCCTTCTTTTCTGGTCGCGATAATCCTGCCAATCACATCAGAGCCGAGATTTTTGATTGCATTCAGACCGAAGCGAATTTGTTTTTCGTCTATCACAGTGAAGTTCGCCAGGCTTTCATTCACGTCAGGCGGCAATACGTGTATACCCAACACGCGGCATTCTTCAATTGCCTCCACAACTGTATCCATATCACCGGATTCAGCGGTCAGCACCGCGGCCATAAATTCAACCGTGTAATTTGCCTTCATGTAGGCAGTTTGGTAACTGACCACGCAATATGAGGCAGAGTGACCTTTATTGAAACCGTAAGCAGCGAACGGTTCAATCCAGCTCCAAATTTTTTCCGCTTTTTCCATGCTCCACCCAGAAGTTTTCACGCAGCCTTCGGTGAATTTGATTTTTTGTTTGGCCATTTCTTCCGGAATCTTTTTTCCGACAGCTTTTCGGAATTTGTCGACTTCTTCCCAGGTGTAGCCGGCCAAATCGTGGGCTATGGTCAAAAGGTCATCCTGGTAAACCAGAATCCCGTAGGTTCGGTTCAGGATTTTTTCCAGTGCCGGGTCCATATAGGAAATTAGTTTTGGATTGTGTTTGCGTGCAATATAATCAGGGATAAACTGCAGCGGACCTGGACGGTATAACGCAATCATGGCCATGATGTCGAAAATCGTATTCGGCTTCAGCTCCATCAAGTACCTGGTCATGCCGGATGAGCCAAGTTGGAAAACACCAAAGGTGTGGCCTTCAGATAAAAGTTTGAAAGTTTTTGGGTCAGGATGGGGGAGATTGTAAATATCAATTTTCACTCCATGTCGTGCTTCAGCAATGCGCACTGCAGCTTCCAGAATGGAGAGGTTGCGAATACCCAAAAGATCCATCTTGATCACGCCGATGGCTTTTCCGTTTGCGTTCACGTCCAGCGCATACATATCATATTGCGTGATGATGCGTTCACCGTCCGGTTCAAACTGCAAAGGCATGTAATCAGTCAGTTTGGTAGGAGTGATCACTATGCCAGCCGCGTGGATGGAGGCATGTCTGGCACCGCCTTCCAGTTTCCTGGCAATATCCAAAATCTTTTTGGTGTCCGGATCTTTTTCATAAACTTCCTTCAGTTCCGGATTCATGTCCATAGCTTTGTCCAGGGTCATATGAAAACCCTGCTTTCCGATCGGTATCATTTTGGCAATCGCGTCACATTTGGCGTACGCAACA
>DASPNG010000004.1:0-4668 GCA_035626635.1 Binatia bacterium
AAATGTCTTGTTGGATGAAGTTGTCCATTATTCAATCCTCGGCAACTTAAAATATATTGTTGTGCCTTTATTCTCCTCAGACTCGATCCAAATCTTTCCGCCCGACCGTTCAATGAATTCCTTTGTAATATATAACCCAAGCCCTGTACCTACGGTCTCGAATTGCAAAACATTTGGGGCCCTAAAAAATTTAGTGAACACATTTTTCATCTGGTCCTTGGGAATCCCTACTCCCGTATCCTTGATCATCCCCTGAATGTGGCCATCTAATATTTTCAGGTCTATTGTGATTGAGCCTCCGTCAGGTGTGTAGCTTATAGCATTGCTTAAAATATTTCCCAGAGCCTGCTTGATGCGGTTAGTATCGGTTTTAACCATAGGGAAAGGCTCATGCTCAGTGGTAAATACTATTTTTAAATGCTTTGCCTTTACAGAACTTTCCTTCTCTTTAATCAGACCCCGGATGATCTGGACAATGTCAGTTGGCTGCAAATAAATATTAGTGTCACCTTGGTCAAGCCTGCTGACCTCCAAAAGATCATTTACCAGCGCAATCATACGCTCATTGGAAGAATAAATTTTAGCCAAATAATCCTTTTGTTTTTTGTTCAAAGGACCAGTCTTTGGCTGCATCAATAATTCAAGCAGCCACCTCATGCCTGACAATGGCGTCCTCAACTGGTGCGATGTCAGGGTTATGAAATCCGACTGAATGGAACCAAGCTGTTCTTTTTTTATCTTTTTATTTGGCATTGGCTCGCTTGGCTGCCTGAACAGGTTCAGGGGTTAATGCTAAAGGCAGAGTGAAATAAAAGGTAGTGCCCTTATCCAGTTCTGAACACAGACTTATTTCACCACCATGAGCTTCCACTATTCCTTTGCTGATCACCAGCCCCAATCCTGTACCCTTTTTTTCTGAAGCTGCGGATTGTTCAAGCTGAGTAAATTTATTAAAAAGCTTATCTATCTGGTCTTCTGGAATCCCCATCCCCGTGTCAGTCACCCCCAAAACTAAAACATTCGAGTCAAATTTTGTCTGGTTCTTCATTCCAGGCCATATCATTCCCATTTGAGATACCTTAGCTAAAAGATCCTCCCCCTTTTTCATAACAAACGCCGAGATGGTAATTTTCCCGCCTGGCTTTGTAAACTTGATGGCATTAGATAACAAATTGTTTAAAACCTGACCAACCTTATTCTCATCTGCTGAAACCACCGGCAGTTTTCCGTCTTCCTTGATTTCTATTTTGAGTTTACTGTCCTGTGCTAAGGATTCGTATGATTCTGCCCGCATTTTTATGACCTTGGATATATCCGTATCTTTTTTCATGATCTGGAATTTACCTGATTCAAGCTTGGCCACATCCAGAAGATCGTTCACCAGATCAAGCATGGAACCTGAATTAGTGACAATCAACTCGATAAATTCCTGGTATTTTTTCTGTTCGTTTTTAATTTTGTCTTCCCTGAGGAGGTTGGCAATGGAGCGGATACCCGTCAGCGGGCTGCGCAGCTCATGGACCATCATGGACGTGAAATCTTCCCGCATCTTTTCAATGGCAGTTTCCTTGGTGATGTCATGGAACAGGACCACTGCCCCAAGCGGTTTGTTTTCCCCGTCTTTTACAGGGCTGATCAGAATACGCAAAACCTTATCGCCTATCGGGAATTTCTCTTCTACAGTCAGCTTCCCTGACCTTAAGCTTTCTTCAATTTTAGTGCGGATATCAATTTTTGATGAGAGTGCATCCAAAACGTCAAACATGCTCGGCTGAGCTTTACTGATGCCAAGCATATCCATTGCCGCCGGGTTAATTACCAGCAAACGGTTCCTGATATCCACCATGAACACGCCATCTGCCATGGATTCCACCATTGCATACAGCTTTCCTTTTTCCTGGCTCAGAATATTTTCCAGTTTTGAAACCGCGGTTGATGCCTGGTTCATGATTGTATAAAGGATGGTGATTTCATCTTCCTTATACAATCCCTCTTCAGTCGAGGCCACGTTTAATAACCCAACCGGTTTGTTGTTTATGACTACCGGAATATTAAAAAAAGATTTGACGATTTTCTTGTTGGTTTCGTCAGTAACCGTACCGGAAATGCTTTCATCCAATTCTTCCGGCTTTATTTCCCTGTTCAATAATGCGGCCAAAGAATTAACCATCCGGAATCTGACATCATCCACGAATTTTTTGTTCACTGATTCTTCCAGCACACAATGGTAGATGATTCGTCCCTCATCACCCAGCAACATGTAAGAGACAGTTGAATATGGCAGGATCCTTCTCAATGATCCTGTAATAACATCAACGATTTTTTGGACGTTTAAAGAATAACCGATCCTGTCCCCCAACTCCTTCAAAATGGAAACTTCATACATACGCCTCTGCATTTCCGCTTCCTTTTGCATAAGGCTTCTGCGCATTTTCCGGTTTTCCCACCAAATAAAAACAATGACAATCCCAGTATAGATTGCCAAACTCCACAAGACATAATAAATTGTCGAGTTAGGATTCACGTTTTTGTTTTGGTTACTAAATCAAATTTATGGAGTTTTGCCTGCTGCTGCCAGTCGCTTAAAACCCATGGACAGGAAAAGCAGGGAAAGCAATGTCAGCACATCCTGCGCCGCATTCAAGGTGACGGAAGATTCTATCACGCTGAAATTTATCAGCATTCTTTCCAGAACTACAACTGAAATAAGGATGATCCCGATTCCAAGCATCCGGATGGCATGCCCAATCAGGCCACCATATGCTTTAGTGGTCATCCAAAGGCTGTAAAACATTCCTATCAGGATGACAGCAATTAAACCCTGCAGAATCAGGTTTATTTCGTCTTTGAAGTTAAACATATTTTTATTTTAATGTTACTTTGATTTCTGGATATTTTGCGAATACCGGGTTCAGGATATTCTTCACGATCTGCCCGGATAATGCGATATATTCGTCTACTAGTTTTTGCAAAACTTCTTCCGGATTCCCGGTAATTTTATCAACTTTGCCGTCAGAACCTAAGCTCAAGCCTGTGACATTTTTGGCTTTGAGCATAACAATATCCTGGCCCAAGATGATTGCTTGTTTTTCCAAAATATCATTAATAAGATTTTTGTAATCTTCTTGTGAGGCCATACTATTTATTTAAGGATTATACCGCTGAAGCGGCGTCGGCTTTCTTGCGTTCCAGGACGGTCTTGATCTTGTTTACCAGCTCTTCCAAGCGGTAATTGGCTTTGACCAAGTAGTCCATGGCTCCAAGCGAAAGAGCGTCGGAGATTTTGTCGTAATCGGAAAGGTTGGTCAGGATGACAACTGGGATATCCTTGATTTCTGGATCATCCTTCATCTGCTTTAGGGCACCGATTCCATCCAACCGTGGCATGACAAGGTCCAAAAGTACTAAATCTGGCTTTTCAGATTTAACTTTTTCCACCCCTTCAACCCCGTCTTTGGCGCCGGTAACCTGAAATCCTTCCTGTTTCAGCTCTTCTGAAAGTGCCGTAAGCAGTATTTCCTCATCCTCCACGATCAAAATTCTCGTTTGACTAGGTTCCATATTTTTATTGAATAATTTGGTTTCGAAGTAGACTAAACTTCGAAATTATTATAGCACAAATATAAAGCAAAAGGCAAAGTACGCAAAAAGAAAAAAACCGACCTGATTGATCGGATTCTTTCTGGTGGGCAGAGCAGGATTCGAACCTGCGTAGCCGGAGGCGCCTGATTTACAGTCAGGTGTAATTGACCACTCTACCATCTGCCCTTTATGGAGCCGGCTGAGGGATTTGAACCCACGACCTACTGTTTACAAAACAGTTGCTCTACCACTGAGCTAAGCCGGCATAACTGGTAAAGTCTACCAAATGTACCCTAATTTTTCAACCTATATCCTGATCTTCATCAGTCTCTCCCTGGCCACTTTATGGGTTGGGTCGATTGTCAAAATGGATTCCAACACATCTTCCGCCCGGATTTTATTCTGGACTTTCATGTAAGCTTCTGCCAACAGCATCAAATAATTGATATTCCGGCGGTCAAGCGTCACTGCCTGGTTTAAGGCCCTTACCATTCTTGGCAAGTCGTGAATTGCCTCATAACAAAGAGAGAGGTTTACCCACCGTGCCGGGACCTTGCCGTTGATCTGTACGGCTTTTTCATAACAAACTGAGGCTTCCTTATACTGCTGGATGGAATAGAGTGACATACCCAGATTGCTCCAGTATGTATCACGCTTTGGATCAAGCCTGGTCAGAAAGCGAAAGGTTTCCGCCGCTTCCTTATAATTCTTTTCCTGCAGGTACAGCCTGCCAAGACCCTCGTAGGCTTCCTTGTTATTAGGATCGTTCTTGATGGCGTCCAGGTACAAATGTTCAGCAGTCCGTCCGTCGGGGGCGGATTTTGCCTGATCTAAGATGGTAGCGACTTCCGGCATCCATAACGGCTCCTCTTTTGAAGAACGGATCCGGACGCGGAAAACCTGCTTAACTTTCTGCACCTGATGATTGATCAGCGGAGTCGGTTTCAGATCCTTGGCTTCCAAAATGAAATGCCAAAGCTTGCTTAGGACATACTTGAACTTCCGGACCAGATAGGACATGAGTCCTTCTGCTGCCATAACGATTCTGACGCGCCCTCCAATCGTCGGCCGAGTCAGAACTGACGG
>DASPNG010000005.1:0-9469 GCA_035626635.1 Binatia bacterium
CAAACCCTTCGATTTCCCGGTAAATCAACCCGTGAAGCTGGAAATACCACGTTCTTTGGTCAGTGCCCGGAAACGTCAGCCAGCGCACAACACGGATAGTGGCTTCTGAGGCCAGCAGATACTCCCGTTTACTGAAATCGCTTTCACTTTTCCAGTATTTAGTCAGGTGTTGTTCTATCCAATTTAAAAAATGGTCAGAGGCTTGCATTCGCCACTTCTCCACTTTTTTGATGTAGTCGTATCCAACCAAGTTCTGGCCAAATTTAGTGGGAATGTTCCGCATCTCCCATCTCATTGAATCTTTGAACATGGTCAGGTTAACTGCAGTGGAATACATTGTCCCTGCCACCACAATCTGCTTATTCACCACGGCAGGAAGCGCGGGAACAATCTGTATCAGCTTTCTATCCTTCTCCTCCTTCCAATAATCTGAGGCGGGTATGTTTTGGAGTTCTGGGTATTCCGCCTGAATATCACTCACGACCCCGAACTTAAGTTCTTTTGGATCTGAAGTCGGGATTTGCACAATCGGATTTTCGAACCTTACTCCGATGGACTTCTGAACAGCAGATGCAGCAACCACTTTCAGATCACTCCACGAGTATGCCATTTCAACCCTCCTTTGCTGACCAATCTTACCATACAAATTTATCTTTGCAACTATGCAAACAAAAAGGTGCCTGCTTGCGCAAGCACAGCTCCGATCCCCCTACAAAGCACTTTATTGTGCTTTTTCTTTTTGCCATGCCAGTATTGACCAAGCCTTCGGTTTCTGCTAGAATACGCAGGCTCCTAAAGAGCTTACAATTTAATAATTAACTCATAACTCGGTCCGCCTTGAGCGGGCTGATAAGAAAGGATTTCTTATGCCAAAGTATGAGCTGATGTACATCTTATCTTCAGCCGTATCCGACAATGATGTGCCTACCGTAGTTGCTGAGGTCGACAAATACCTCACTACCCAAGGTGGTACGCTTCTCAACCAAGAAATGCTTGGTAAAAAGAAGCTGGCATATCCGATCAAGAAAACCAGGAACGGTTTTTATGTTGTCCAAACTTTCAACCTCGAACCACGAAAGTTGCAGGAATTAGACAACAAGCTGCGATCGATTGAATCAATCATCCGTTACCTGTGCATCAATGTTGATGAACAGGAACGACGCGCAGCCAAAGACCGCACAGTGAGAGAAAAGATGCAGGCCAACCGCAAGCCTATACCGCAAGCAGAAGGCGAAGCTGCTGCTCCTGCAGCTCCAATCACTGACGCTGAACTGGAACAGAAGATCGAAAAAGCTTTAGAATCAGAAGACCTGGCCAAATAATCCGGTCTATCCACAACCAACCCGTTGACTCCCCGTTAGCGAGTTGGCACTATAGAAATATCTAAAATTAAAACCTACCCATATGGACTTGAACAAAGTCATGATAATCGGACGTTTGACCCGTGATCCTGAAATGAGGAGCACTACAAACGGCGCTAATGTTGCCTCCTTCTCTGTTGCCACCAGTTTTAACTGGACCAACCAGCAGGGACAAAAACAGGAACAGACAGAATTTCATAATGTTGTTGCCTGGAGAAAATTAGCGGAAATTGTCACACAATATCTCAAGAAAGGTTCGCAGGTCTACATTGAAGGACGACTACAGACCCGCAGCTGGGAAGGCCAGGACGGAAAGAAAAATTACCGTACTGAGATTGTCGCGGAAAATATGATCATGCTTGGTCGCCCAGGCCAGGGATCATCTTCCCAAGGCGCAATGCCAGCGGAAGCGCAACAGCCATCAACCCCACAGGCAGAGTCAACTCCTGAGATCCAGATCGACGACTCCGATATCCCCTTCTAACCTTATTAACTAACCTACACTTATATGCCACAGGCTCCTATAAAGAAACCTTGCCTGTTCTGTACGGAAAAAATTACGTACGTTGATTATAAGGATACCCAATTTTTGCGCCGCTTCATGTCACCTCATGCAAAAATCCTTTCCTCAACCAAGACAGGCACTTGCGGCAAGCACCAAAGAATGGTCTCTCAAGCACTGAAGAGAGCCCGTCATATGGCGCTGTTGCCGTTCGTAGCATCATAAACAAATAAACTATGTCAGTATTAGATTTCTCCGATTTGAAAGGCACCGGCCAGATCATCAAGTACAACGGTGACCCTTATCAAATCATTTGGTCAAACTTCATGCGCACTGCGCAGAGAAAACCGGTCATCCAGACCAAAATGCGCAACCTCATTACCGGCAAGGTAATGGAATATTCCTTCAAGTACGGTGAAAAGATTGAAGGTGCGGATGTACTCAGAAAGAAGATGCAATATCTTTACTCTGACGAATCCGGCGCTTCCTTCATGGATCCGGAAAGCTACGAAACAATTATTCTGCCCAAGGAATTGGTAGCTGACCAAATCAAGTTCTTAAAGGAAGGCAATGACACTTCAGTTGTTTTCTTTGAAGAAAAAGCAATTGGTTTGGATCTGCCAATCAAGATTGATTTAAAGGTTGTAGAAACCGCACCTGGCGTTAAGGGTGATACGGCCACCGGCGGCACAAAGCCTGCAACTCTGGAAACTGGACATGTGGTCAACGTTCCCCTTTTTATAAAAGAAGGTGATGTGGTCCGCGTAGACACCAGAAACGGCGCTTACGTAGAACGTGCAAGCCAATAACTATAATCAAAAAAACTAAAAACAGGGCCGAAGCCCTGTTTTTTGCTGTCTGAAATTATTCCGTAACAGTGACTGAACCAAATCTTGTAGCATTCGAATGATCATGGTATCTCCAGGTCCCAACCTGATCAAAGGTAAAGGACCATGATTCACCAACCGCAATTCCCCTCTTAGGGTCAAAGGCTGGATAGTCCGTGTGGGTTGGATGTGGGGCAGATGCCGGCCAAATGGCTCTGGTACCGTTATTTGTAAACTTTACTGTATCACCCTTCTTGATCGCCAAAGTAGATGGTGCAAATCCTGTATCAGTCATACTGACATCATAGGTTCTTGGTGAAGCGCTAGGATTTGGTGTTGGGGTCTGGGACGGATTAGGTGTTTGAGATGGGTTTGGGTTCGGAGTTTCTGATGGATTAGGGGTTGGTGTCTGTGTTGGAGTCGGAGCAGGGTTCACGGTTTCATTATTAGTGTCTTCTGTTGACGGCGCAGTCGCATTGTTGTTTAAAAGCATAACAGCACCAATAACCACCACAACCGCGATAATCGCCCCGAGTAAAGTTTTATTCATAATATTCCTTTAAATGATCATGCCTGAGCATGTTCCTTAATGATAGGTTTGGCGTGGACCTCACATACTTCCCCACCGTGCACTCCCAAATCCTTAAAGGCAGAAGTTGCGGCCATAGCTCCGGTAGCAGCAGCTGTGATGTCCTGTTTGAAGGCACCAAAGTGATTAGTAGTATCGCCTGCCGCAAAAACTCCGTCAATGTTTGTTTGCATAAAATTGTCTACCTTAATGTATCCGCGGTCATCCAGCTCCACTCCAATTGATTTTGCCAGTTCTACATTCGGGATTGCCCCAATTTCTACAAACAAACCATCTATAGTCAGATCACCGGTTTTGCCATTTGTATCGAGAACGATTTTTTCCAGACCCATGCCAGTGTTTTTAGGGACAATTTCTTTAATCTGCGTTTCAAAAATAACTTCCACCTTGTCACCGAGTTTTTTCATCTGGTCATAGTTGATTGGTTCTGCCCGCAGCTCTTTTTCCCGGGTGATCAAGTACACCTTTTTGGCATATACTCCGGCCAGGTTTGCTCCTTTCACGGAAGCGTCGCCGCCGCCAATGATTGCAATTGTTTTGTTGGTGTACAATGGCCCGTCACAGGTTACGCAATAATGGACTCCTTTCCCTACCAGATCCTTCTCATTCGGCAAACCCAGTTTTCGTCTTTCCGTACCTAAAGCCAGAATCAAAGTTTTGCTCTGGTACTCAGTATCGCCGGCAAACACTGAAATGCAATGGCCCTGTTTTTCAATTTTCGTAACTTCCCCTTCAATAACCTCTGCTCCGTTGCTTTTGGCCTGGTCACGCATTTTAGTCATCAGCTCGTACCCGTCAATTTCCGGCAACCCTGGGTAGTTTGAGATGATCCAGGCAGTTGAAGTTTCTCCGCCAAATTCCTTCCCAATCACCAGAGTCTTCATTTTATACCGGCCGGCGTAGACCGCGGCAGCCAAACCAGATGCCCCGGTTCCTATTATTATCAGATCATACATGTTTTTGTTTGTTACTTAACAATATTCTAGCAAATAGAAACGCCGGCTTAAACCCCGGCGTCTTTGGTTGCTGTTTCCTTGATCCATTGCACTAAACTTTGGGCAAATTCTTGATTGTTTTCAAGGATATCAGTACCATGTCCGCCTTCTTTGAAAATCTGAATGCTTTTCATCTTGCTGCTGCATGCATTGTAAAGGGTTTCGGTTTGTGTAGAGTTACCTGACACTCTTTGGTCGTCCATAGCGGACGCAAAATATACTGGCAGGCTTTCCGGCAGATTGCCAACCATTTCCCCCGCATTTACCCCGCGGTAATTAATCCCGGCGGACAACAGGACCAGGAAGCTTAAAGGGTGCTCGGTGCCATATTGCACACCAATATTCCCGCCGATACTTGCCCCGACAATCCCAATCTTCATTTCCGGATTCTGCTTTTTTAAATAATCAACAGCGGCATGCAGTTCCCTGATGTACTTCTGGTGTTCTTCGTCAGGAAATTCTTCCCAATTACCGCCGGAAGATTCTCCGTGGCCCCGAAAATCTATTGCCAGGGTATGGAATCCTTCCAGCGCAAGTTGCTCACTGAACTTTTGGTACGATTCTTTGGTGGACGGCATCATATGAAGAAGGACTACTCCAAAAGGCAAAGAGCCGGGAATATATATCCCGGCTACTTCTATTTCGTCCTCAGTATGCAGTTTCAAATCAAGCGATTTCATAGGTCATTATGGTACTTTTTCTGGACCCTCATCATAATATGCTTCTATGAAATTGAGAATTGTATTTTCGTCATAGACATCCATCTTCTCCAAATATTCCCAGGCTGCCAGAGCAATATTGCTATCATTGGCTTCTCTTGGCGCGACTATCACTTTTCTGTATCTTTGGGCAAAATCTTCCAGCTTGGCAATTGTCTCTGCGTCCACTGAAGGCTTGTAAGAGATCCAGATACCGCCGTGTTCCAAATTATGGACAAACCTTTCATCCGGCAGCGCTGACTTATACACACCCCAGGCAGCAGGTGATGGCCAGTGCCAACCTGATGTTGGCGGGTTAGAACTGTACGGAGGGTGCTCGGTAGTACCTTCTGCAATATGTTCCGCTCCCTGCTCTACAAAGAACTCACCCGGACCCTCGTTTGGGTCAGCCGGTTCTGCGGATGACTGGAAAAGGAAATATCCCAGTCCCACTACCGCCAAAACTACTACGAATATTGATATAAATACTTTCATATGTAAGAAAAATAATAAATAAGTTGAATAGTGTCAATCAACCATGGTCCAAACCAAGGTATCTTTCAGCATCAATTGCTGCCATACAGCCCATGCCAGCGGCTGTAATTGCCTGGCGGTAATGATGATCATGCACATCTCCTGCCACAAATACTCCTGGCACTGAAGTGGCCATTGGAAAATGCGTGTCCCGTCCTGATTTTTTCACGTATCCTTTTTCGTCCAATTCTATCTGGTCTTTGAACAATGAAGTATTCGGGTTATGGCCAATGGCAATAAAAGCGCCTTCGATTTTCATTTCCTTCACTTCTCCGGTATTAACATCCTTTAATTTCACGCCGCCAAGCTTCTCCTCTCCGGTAAACTCCTCGACAGTAGTGTTATACATGACGGAAATTTTTGGATTGTTTAAAACCCTGTCCTGCATGATCTTGGATGCGCGGAACTGGTCTCGTCTGTGGATGATGGTCACCTTAGAAGCAAACTTGGTCAGATAGGAGGCTTCTTCCATAGCTGAATCACCACCGCCTACAACAATAATTTCCTTGTCTTTGAAAAAGAAACCGTCACAAGTGGCGCATGAAGACACACCTTTTCCTCTAAATCTTTCCTCGGAAGGAATACCCAGCCACAAGGAAGAGGCGCCAGAAGCAACTATCAAAGCATCTGCTGTGTAAATATCCTTTCCGACTTCAATCTTGAAAGGCTTGCTGGACAAATCTACTTTCAAAGCATCATCGTATAAAACTTTTGCGCCAAATCTTTCAGCTTGCGCGATCATTTTCTGCATAAGATCAGGTCCCTGAATACCTTCCGGGAACCCTGGAAAATTTTCGACTTCCGTAGTCAGCATTAATTGTCCGCCAAAAGTCAGCCCACCGATTATTAAAGGAGAGAGATTAGCGCGTGCAGCATAAACACCAGCAGTTAAACCTGCTGGCCCGGAACCAATGATGATAACTTTATAGTGATTCATTTTATACTTTCCTTATTTCTGTCCAATCTGATGACAAACCTACTCCTCCACGTTTTCTCATGAGCCAATCGTGTGCAGCCAATGCAGCGGAGGCAGCCTCGCCTGCGGAAATCACCGCCTGTTTGTACGGCCGGTTGGTCAAATCTCCGGCTGCAAATACTCCTTCCACATTCGTTTTCTGATCAGGACCAACAATAACCTGGCCCTGCTCGTCCAGATCAATGAACCCTGCCAGCCAGCCTGAGTTCACGATATACCCAATCTCCACAAACAGGCCATCGCAAAGCAATTTTTGCTGCTGGCCCGTGATTAAATTATGGTATTTGAAATATTCCAGCTTGTCCTGTCCACAAATTTCCTGGATTTGGATATGGGGTACAAGCTCAATTTTTTTGTGGTTTAAAACCTTTTTTACCAACCCTGGGTGCCCAATAAGTTTATCAGTTTTTGATAATGTGTAAACCTTCTTGGCATATTTGGCGCAGAGCAATGCGGCTTCCAGCCCAAAGTCCCCGTACCCAGCCACAACCACTGTCTTTCCTTTGTACAGCGGAGCGTCACAGGTTGCGCAGTATGAAATCCCTTTACCCTTCAAGTCCTTCTCTCCTGGAACATCTAAATCACGGGGTGTTTTACCAAAAGCCAGAATTACTGTCTGGCCTTTATATTGTTTCCCAAAACCTTGGGCCACAAAACCATCCGGAACCTGTTTCAAATTCTGGATTTCTGAAAATTCCGTAGTCACACCCCAATTTTCAGCCTGCTTTTTTATAGACGCTACCAGTTCGTAGCCGCCGGTGCTCATTATGCCTGGATAATTTTCAATCAGGTCAGTGGAATTAGCCTGGCCGCCAATATCCTTAGCCAGGACAATTACTTTCAAACCGCGCCTGGCGGCATATAAGGCACTGCTGTAGGCTGCTACCCCTCCGCCAATGATCAGGACGTCGTGCATACTATTCTTTCTCAGCGATCCTGACTACATTACTAAGCAGCATAGCCACAGTAATCGGACCCACACCGCCTGGAGTTGGGGTGACCAGCCTGGCCTTCTTCTCAACTTTTTCAAAATCAACATCACCGACCATCTTTCCATCAACAAAACTGACACCGCAGTCAACTACAATCGCACCCTTTTTTATCATATCAGCTTTAATCAAGCCGGCCTGTCCGGTTCCGGTAATCAATATGTCGGCTTTTTTTGTCACGTCAGATAATTTTTTAGTGGCGACACCGCAAACTGAGAGCGTAACAGGCTGGTTCAATAGCACGGCGGATATTGGCTTCCCAACCAGTTCTCCCTGCCCTACCACAACCACATGCTTGCCGTGCAAATCAATCCGGTGGTAAGAAAAAATTTCCATAATCGCAGCAGCGGTTGGCGGTAAAATTTTCGCATGCCCGCGCGTCACCCTACCTAAAGAAGCAGACGAAAGGCAGTCAGCATCCTTATCAGGATCAATTTCATCCAGCACTTCATGTAAGTCCACGTGTTTTGGCAAAGGCAATTGAACAATGATTGCATCCGACCGCAACTGGATCCGAATAATTTCTTCAGTCAGCTGTTCAGTGGTTGTGCTCTCGGGAAAACGATGAACATAAAAATCTATTCCAACGTATTCTGCAGCCTTTGCTTTTTTGTCGACATATTTGGCAGTTGACTGGTCATCACCCACAACCAACACAGCAAGCATCGGCTTACGTCGCAGTTTCTCCACCCGGATTTTCAAGTTATCCAGGATTTTATGGGCAATCAATTTTCCTTCTATTTCAGGCATTTGTATATTTATAATTTGCTCATTCATTTTACCATTCCAAGGACAATAAAAAAAGAGTAGGTACGGGACCCACTCTTAAATGTGATCGGAACGATGCTTACTGGTAGACCGTTGCTGGAGGCGAAGACGGGCGATCACCCGCCTGCTTGCCGGTGTACGTGTCCAGCAAAACCTGCAGGACTCGCACTAAATATCCTGGAAGATTTCTGGGGTAATCGAGGATCCATTTCAGGTGCGATGGGTCGCTCCCTTCGGTGATTCGAATTTCACCAACATGTTCCCAATCGTGAATTGCGCGAACGCACAACTTGGACCGCATCTGGGTCGGATCCTCTGGCAGAGCCAGCACTTCCAGAGAAACCATGGGCTTGTTATTCTTTGGCTCGCGGCCCTCCATGACTGTGTAACGACGCGTGCGGTCAGAATTGTAGCTGACGTACATTTCACGCCAACCGTCTTCCGGAAGTTTTCCTTCCCCGTCCCTCAACTCCCGTTTTTCCCAGCTCATCAAATTCCCCCTTTATATACCCAAACCGATAGATAAAGATAACAGAACAAAGCAGTTCCGTCAATGCTATAATGAATAGGCTCACTGTAACGATTTATTGAAATTTTCGATATAACATGGTGGAAGAAATACGTGTCCAGGAACTGGTTGCGAGGTCTGTTAAGGGCGATAGCGATGCCTTTGGCAAACTTTACGACCTGTTTGCACCAAAACTGTTTAATTTTATCCTCTCCCGGGTCCGCCATAAAGGAACCGCTGAGGATCTTTTGCACACAGTTTTTTTAAAGGCATGGAACAGCTTACCTAAATACCGACCAACCAATCGCGCTAAATTCTCCACCTGGCTGTTCCAAATCGCCAACTTCACAGTAATCGACCATTGGCGGACACATAAAGAAACGGTGGAAATAGACAAACTGGAAAACCTTTCGCAGTTCGCTCTGAACCCCAAACTCTATGAGAACTTTGATTTCCTCTGGCAGGCCATGGATGAACTCCCCGAAGACTACCGGACAGTAATACGGCTCAGGTTCATGGAAGACATGTCAATTACAGAAACAGCACTGACAATGGACAAGAGCGAAGTGGGCATCAGAGTCCTACAACACCGGGCATTAAAATCTTTACGCAATATATTAATCAAGAACGGTCATGAAACTATTTAACTTCCAAAACTTTGAAAAGCTGATCAAGCTCCTGCAATCCAGCCGGACAAGTTTTAAGTATGACCACTCTGGCGT
>DASPNG010000006.1:0-2783 GCA_035626635.1 Binatia bacterium
CAATAAGTTCCTCAAAATCCTTGGCCAATTCTTTTACCAAATTCAGGAAGGCTGTTTCAGTATCAAGCAGGTTAACATGATTCAAAACTTTTTCAGCTATTTCAGCTGCCCTGCTGATACTAATTTTCCTGCTGCGTAAGCCTTCCGCAAGGAAGAAGCATACCATCCTGCCGTAATGGTCTCTGGTGGTCTGCATTACCTGCTCCTTTCAGTGGCAGCCGGTCCGGTGTTAGCCGGCGCCCCCAATTTTGTGCGGTCCAAAATTTCCGATTCCACTTCGCTGCGTGGTTTACCGTGTTTCAAATTGGAAAGGTCGCGAACTATTTGAGCCATCTCTGGACTTGCGCCTGCCGGCTTAGGGTAGGTCTGCATATTGAAAGGTCTGGAAGCGGTACCATCGATCATCAGTTTCAAATACGCGTTATAACGGTCAATGTTGATGACGTCGAATTCGTTGAATACAGGAGCGAATTCCTTGGCCATAATCGGAGCATCTTCCACGCCAATTCGGAAACAAATCATTGTGCCGGTATTTCCAAAAACAGCTTCCCGCATCCTGGAATCCTGGACAGAGCTTCCTTCTTTTTCAATACTCAGTTGGGAAATGAACTGGTGGGCCATGATCAGATTCAGTCTGTACTTCCTGGCTTCGGACAAGATGGTTGCGAAACTGTCTGTGACAAAATTTTGAAATTCGTCAACGTACAGATAAAAGTCTTTCCGCTGTTCTTCAGGAATGTCAGCGCGGGACATAGCAGCCATCTGTAACTTTGAAACGATGATCAAGCCTAAAAGTTTCGCATTGACTTCTCCGGTTTTGCCTTTTGAGAGGTTTATCAGGAGAATTTTGCCTTCATCCATGATTTTTCTGAAGTCAAAGGCGCTTTGTGGCTGCCCGATAATATTACGCATCATGGAATTCTCCACAAACCGTCCGACTTTTGAAATCAGGTATCCAAGCATTTCTGATTTGTGGAAATCGGAAGTTTTTGCCATTTCCTTTTCCCAGAAAGCACGGACAATCGGATCCTGGACCTTGGAAACCTTGTATTTCTGGAAGTCCACATCAGTGAACATGCGTGGAATATCAGCAATTGTCCCTGGATACTGCCTGTCTTCCATCAAAGTGAGCATTACGTTGCGCATATTATGTTCAAACATCGGGCCAATCATCTCAGGCGGAAACAGTTTATAGAAAATGGAAATCATTTCCTGGATGACAAAGTCTTTCTGGGACGGATCTTTGACTTCCAGCATGTTTAAGCCCAGAGGGCGTTCAGTATTGAAAGGCTCAAACAAAACCACATCGTCGGCCCGTTCTTTTGGGATATACTGCAGCACATCTTCCACAAAATCGCCATGAGGATCAATAATACAGATACCTTCGCCATTCCTGATGTCTTGAATGGCCATATTTTTCATTAACTCAGTTTTACCGGTTCCGGTGCGGCCAATGATGTATGAATGGCGCCTGCGGTCATCGCGCTTGATATGCACCTTATTCTGTTCTCCGCGGTAATTGCTGTACCCAAGCAAAGTGCCGGTATCCGGTAGGTTCTGCGGCGGTGAGGATTTTTTTGCCCCTAGCCATTTGATGTTCGGGGTTTCCGTAAATTTGGTCGGCAAATGCCAAAGGCTGGCCAGTTCTTCAGTGTTTAAAATATCATTCGTGTTATGGAAGAGGCGGAAAATATAATCCTTCACAACCTGTTTTGACTTCCTTTTTCTAATCTTGAATCCGTTTAGCGGAGGCATTGAGAACTGCATAAAAGACGCCAGAATATTCTTCAGGTGCTGTTCAGCGCTTGGTTGGCTCGATGAAGAGGTGACTACACGCAAATTAAACCTATACCCTACCTTAGACGCTTTCTCTTCAAGCCTTTTCACCATTTCCTGCTGCATTGGAGTAAGGTGGATTGGTTTGGATTCATGCATCTTGGTGAGGTCATTGGAATGTTCCTGCTTTTTTATGCCCATAGCCTCATCAAGAGTATTGTTCATTATATTGAAAGTGCCGGCCAGGGCCTTATCAAATTTTGAATTGCTAATTGAGTTAGGATGTTTCCCTTGTTGAATTTCTGTTGCCATATTTCTTGGCTTGCTGTGCCAGGAATTTCCTGCTGGACTGATCAAAAGCTGGATAGCTGCACCTTCCTCTGGAGCCAGCTTGGACAAGCTGTTTGTTATGGCATTCAAAGGATCAGTCTCCATACCCTTGTATGTTTTGAGTGTGTAAATATAATCCCGCTGTAGACAGACTTCGGCACCGGATGTGACTGAATCCTCCTCAAAAATGTTATACATTTTTACCTTTTCTATATGTGCCTTAGGGTATTGAGCATGTAAATTCTTTTCTATCAGCGACTGCAGCCGTTTTGGGGTATTAATGTAGAATGAAATGTGTTTACCTTTTGCAGCGATTTCAAAACTGATATATTCGTCGACACCAAAAAAATGATTCAAATCCTTATGGGCAATTTCAGATATGGTCGCAAAAAATTGCTCGGCCACTGAAATCATATCCTTTTCTTCCTTTTGCGCTTCCTGTTCTTGGCCCATCGAATCCCTAGGAACACTCACTTCCAAAAATACTGATTGTTTCAGACGAGGCAGCCAAGTTTTTTTCCTTAAACCTTCAAATACCAGGAAATAGAAAAAAGCACCGGCAAAACCGACTATCGCTAGGAGTACCAGTATTAGAAACCAAATTGTTGAAACACTCATCATGCTTTTGTCTTTGTTTTCCTTTTAGGGTTTATTCTTCACTGTCCGCCAAAGCGCTT
>DASPNG010000007.1:0-7950 GCA_035626635.1 Binatia bacterium
TCGGGACTTTGGTGGCGCAATACAAACAAAAACGCCGCTGGGCCTGGGGTGTCACAGAACTTTCCATGGTTTTGCCGGAGGTGCTTAAAAACAAGAAAATACCCCTTTGGAAGAAGTTCCTATGGATGGAAAGGTTAGTTGAGGGGCATTATTTCTGGGCAACGGCATCTATCATGATAGCTATTTTAGGATGGCTGCCGCTGATATTTGGTGGAGCTAACTTTGATGAAAGCGTTCTTGCGGTAAACCTTCCGGAAATGACCAGGACACTGATGAGCGTGGCCACTTTTTTCCTGATATTTTCAATGTACATCAATATTGTTCTGCTCCCGCCACGTCCGGAAAGATATCCAAAGTGGAAATATGCTGCAATGATCGGTCAGTGGATTTTCTCTCCGATAGTGTCATCAGTTTTTGGGTCAGCTCCGGCAATTGATGCGCAGACCCGATTGATGTTCGGGAAATACATGGAATTTTGGGTCACTCCTAAAATTAGAAAAGTAGAAGCAATTAACCATTCAGAATCTACCATTGAAAGGGAAGGTGTAAAAGTAAAATGAGACCTATATATTTTGCAGGATTCGCGCTCGCGTTTTTTATAAGCTTTATCCTTACCTTCATTGTGTCCAGAATTGCTTTCCGTAAGCGGATTGTTGACGTGCCGGATGACGAAAGGCGATTCCATAAGCAGGCTACGCCAACTTTAGGTGGGTTTGCTGTTTTCGGCAGTTTCCTGCTGGTCAGTCTTGCGCTCTTATTGTCAGGGCATTTGATCGGAAATATTCCATTGCGGCAACTAGTGGCTATTTGGATAGGCGGAGTCATATTGATGATAGGAGGCTATTTAGACGACCGCTACCGTCTGCCTGCCAGTTATTCCATAATCTTCCCGGTCCTGGCTTGTCTTACTGTAGTCACATCCGGTATTCAGGCAGTCAGTGTACATAACCCATTTACCGGAAACATTGTTCAGCTTGGTGATTGGATGATTTTAGGCGTGCCACTGGTCTCCGGAATTATTGTTTTTGTTTGGACACTCGGTATGACATATACGACAAAATTGCTGGACGGAATGGACGGATTGGTGACTGGGATTTCAGCAATTGCCGGAATTGTTCTGTTTGGATTGTCTTTGACACCGGATGTTATGCAGCCGCAAACTGCATTGCTGGCAATGATCTTTGTCGGAAGTTTGTTAGGATTTCTAATCCTAAACTTTCATCCGGCAAAAATTTTCCTTGGTGAAAGCGGTTCAACTTTCGCGGGATTCCTTCTGGCTATTCTGGCTATCGTTTCAGGCGGAAAGATTGCTACGGCTGTATTGGTGATGGGTATTCCTCTGCTGGATGCATTTTGGGTAATCCTGCAGCGTTTATTTAACAAACAATCGCCGTTTAAGGGAGACCGCCGGCATTTGCATTACAAACTGACCGAAATTGGATTTTCCGAGCCGCAGGCAGTATTATTCCTCTATGCACTGACTGGAATTTTTGGTGTTTCCGCCTTGTTCCTCCAGTCACTTGGTAAGTTGATTGCTTTAGGGATTCTGGTTCTTGTGATGGCGTTTATAATTCTTGCCATTTTTGTGATGTATAAATTGAAATCAAAAAACAATACAAACATAGAGAATATTGAATAATGAAAAGAATTTTGTTCCTGGTTTTTGCAATTGCCTTAATGGGGGCTGCGTGTAATCAAACAGTTCAAGAGGATAATACCCGGCATGTCCCATATAGTGATGGCCTGATCAATATAGCCGGTCGGTCTATTAGTTTTGAGCATGCAGATACTCCGGACAAACAAATCAGAGGATTATCTAACCGTGACACAATAGAAGAAAATCAGGGGATGCTGTTTACTTTTTCCGTCCCAAGCCTGCCTGTTTTTTGGATGAAGGATATGCGTTTTCCAATTGATATTGTCTGGCTGAAAGGCGATGAAATAGTTGATATTACCAAAAATGCCATGCCTGAACCCGGTGTTTCCGATGACAGATTGAGGACCTATTCTCCAAAAAAACCTGCTGACCAGGTTTTGGAACTGAAAACGGGATGGGCAGACCGAAATGGTCTGAAAATAGGGGATAAAATTGAGGTTATCAGGGTAATTCAGCCTTCAAGCGGCAGTTGACATTTCCAGGGATTTTTGATAAAGTGTGTAAGTCCCTAATACATATTTATTCAATTTATTTACTAAATCATGAAGCAAGCAGTAATCGAAACCGGCGGTAAACAGTATCTCGTTTCCCCGAATGACAAAGTTGAGATCGAAAAGTTGACTGGCAAAACCGGCGACAAAATAGTTTTTGATAAAGTTCTTCTTTCTGCAGACGGTGATAAAGTAACTATTGGCAAGCCTTATTTGAACGGAGCCAAAGTTACAGGAACTGTCCTTGAGCAGAAGAAAGCCGACAAGATTGTAGTATTCAAATACCGCAACAAGTCACGATACCGCCGCAAGCAAGGACACAGACAGCAACAGACAGTTGTCCAAATCGAATCAATCGCGTAAAAAGCCCCTGTCGGGGCTTTTTTGTTATAATGGTTCAGGAGGATCGATGAGAGGGAATTCTGATGCGTTAATGGCCGAGGTTTGCGGCGGCCTGACTTTAATCCAGTTTTTCGGTTGGCTTGCTTCAGTCCCTATAATTTTAAGTGTGGTACTGAAGCTACGTACCAGAAAGAAAGGAAATGGATGTTAGGGTAATTCTGTTTCTGATTCTTGCTGCCATTTTGATCATCAACGCTATTCGATCCATAAGGAGATAACAATAGACATTCAGTTCGAATTTAGATCCAACCAGATTGGGTCTTTTTATTTAAAATTCCTGCCGTCCTTCCAAAGCTTTGGAAAGGGTGTATTCATCAGCATATTCCAAATCTCCGCCCATTGGGAGGCCGCGGCCGAGCCTGGTCACTTTCACATGGGTGTATCCCGGTTGTTTAAGCTGCTTTGCGATAAACATAGAAGTTGCTTCTCCTTCCATGGAAGGATTAGTGGCCAGAATAATTTCTTTTTGCTCTGAGTCTTTGGAAAGTCGGATCAGTAATTCCTTGATTTTTAAATTTTCCGGGCCAATACCATCAAGCGGTGAAATGGCGCCGCCCAGCACATGGTAGGTGCCGGAGTATTCCGGAATTTGCGCCATGGCCACCACATCCAACGGATCTTCCACCACGCAAATCAGGTTTTGATTTCTTCTTGAGTCTGAACAGATCTTACATGGATCAGATTCCGCCATATTAAAACAATTGCTGCAGTAAATAATATCCTGCTGCAGTTTATTTACGGCATCGGCAAAATTCTGCACGTCCATGGCTGGTTGCTTGAGCAAATAAAAAGCCAGTCGGGAGGCTGTTTTAGGTCCAATTCCAGGCAGTCGGGAAAACTGGTTGATCAGGTTTTGTAATGATTTCGGGAGTATCGACATACGTAAAGATATTTTACCTGAAAGGGATAAGAAAACAAGTCCATTCGGACTCGTTATTTTCTTCCTGTCAGATGGAAATGGAGGTAGGCGACTTCCTGGTAACCTGGCCCGTTGGTCATGAATCGATATTGGACCAGTCCCTCACGTTTAACCAATTCCCGGTTCACTGCAATGGCATCCATTATGTATTCCTCGTCTTCGTCACTTACGTCTTCAATAGATTTTATGTCTTTTTTAGGAATTATGACGTAGTGGATTGGTGTGGTTGGGTTAGGGTAGTTAACGACCAACGTTTTATCGGTCTCTAAAATCACATCGGGGATTTTATCCAATTTTATCCCAACTGATCCGAGCAATCCCAACAACTCATTTGATTTAAAACAGTTGTCTGTACATTCGCTAATCTGGATGAAGTTCCTGGGCTGGATATGCGTAACAACATAACCGCCGGCAATTAAGCCGACGGTAAAAACTATAATTATTGTAAAAAACTTACGGATTAAACTGAACATTATTGCATTATTTGTTCCATCATCACATCTTCTGAAGATTGTGATTTGGCCAAGTTCTTAAACGAGGTCTTTTCACCATCAAAGTATAGCTCAACTTCGCCAGTAGGACCATTTCTATGCTTACGGACCAGAATTTCAGCAATATGCGGTTTTTTGGTTTCAGAGCCTGTGTACATTTCATCACGGAAAATGAACATTACCACGTCCGCATCCTGCTCAATGGATCCGGATTCACGAAGGTCTGAAAGCTGTGGGCGCTTGTCATTGCCGCGCTGTTCAACGGCACGGGACAGCTGGGAAAGGGCGAGTACCGGAACATTCAGTTCCTTTGCCAGTAATTTCAGGGAGCGGGATATTTCAGACACTTCCTGCACGCGGTTTTCTGTGGAGTGTCCCTGCATCAGCTGTAAATAATCGACGACGATCAAATCCAGTTCATGTTCAGCCTGCAAGCGGCGAGCCTTGGTCCGTAGTTCCATAATATTTAATGCACCGGTATCATCAATAAAAATTGGCGCCTCGGAAAGTCGTCCTAAAGCGTGGCCGATTCGTTCAAAGTCATTATTAACGCCAACATCGCTTAAGCGGCCGGTGCGCATTTTCCAGAGGTCAACATCAGCTTCAGCAGCCAGCAAACGGTCAACCAACTGGTCCTTGCTCATTTCAAGAGAAAAGATGGCAGTGGATTTTTTTTCTTCCAAAGCCACGTGCCTGATGATGTCCAAAGCCAGGGAGGTTTTACCCATGGAAGGACGGGCCGCAAGGATGATTAAGTCGGAGTTCTGTAAACCACCAAGTTTGCTGTCCAGGTCCGTAAAGCCGGTTGGCACGCCGCGCAGCTTACCTTTTTCACGGTGGAGTTCATCTAGTCGGTCAAAAGTTTCGTGCAGGATTTCTGTGATCGGAACAAAGTTCTGCTTTAAGTACTTTTGGGAAACGGAAAAGAGCTTCTGTTCAGCTTTATCAAGCAGTGTATCCAAATCCACGTCTTCCTGGTATCCCATACTCACTATATCCGTGGCATTGGCAATAAGGCGCCTTAAAGTCCCTTTACGGCGCACTATTTGCGCATAATGCACGACGTGGGCAGCGGACGGCACGGAATTAACCAGGGTAGTGAGATAGCTGATGCCGCCGATCTTTTCCAGGCTTGCGCCCTCTTCAAGTTTATTGGAAACGGTCAGGATATCGATTGAGCTTCGCTCGTCATACAAGGAGATGATCGCCAAATAGACAAGTTTGTGTTTTTCTTCATAAAAATCTTCAGCATTGATAATATCAGCAATTTTGATGATTGCGTCCTTATCCAAAATCAAAGAGCCCAGAACTGATTGTTCTGCTTCAAGGCTTTGAGGGGGTAGTTTGTTGGTTATATTTTCTTGAACTTTTCTTTCCGTGTTGTATTTTGCCATGAACCTGATTTAGCGATGGATATATACTAGGATAGCTTAAACAAAAATCAAATTGCAATTTCCCAATAAAACGTAGGAAATTGCAAGGTGGGGTGTACAAGGTCTGCGTAACCGGTTGTTTAGCTGTGGATAAGATGCTTTTTACTTCTTACTTGGTTCGTGCTTCAACTTTTCCAAGTGTTTTTTGTATTTTGCGATTTGTTCGGTGTACTTTCTCTTTCTGGGACAGTGTACCTGTAAGATGTAATCGCCGATAGAAGCATCTTTATTGAACCAATTTATTTTTCCCTTCTGATCCAGCATGTCATCCGTAAACTGTGAGAACATGGATTGAATGTGGTGATTGGTAGTATTTAATTCCGCGAGAATATCTGAATACGGGTGAGTTTTAAGAATATCATACTGATACTTGTTGAACTCCTCCTCGCCCATGCTGATCAACTGGTAAAGATAAATTGCTCCGGAACGCGGCACAATTTGGGAGGTGATTATGTTTTCCAAAACGTTTTCATGCACTGAAAGGTTGCCGACAATATCCTTAATTGTCCATTTTTCTGTTACAAAACCGTTCTCAGCATCGTCATTGGTAAACCCTTCCAAAGTTTTTATCAATTCATCATGCGCTTGGCTGAGAGCGTTTTTAGGGTGCATATCAGAAGTTCTTCTTAAGTTTAGTTCCGTCTGGCGTGTCTTCAACTAAAAAGCCGTTTGATTCAATTGCTTGGCGCAGTTCGTCGGATCGGGAAAAATCTTTGTTTCTCCGTGCTTCATCCCGTTCTTCAACCAGTTTTCTAACTGTGTCCGGGACAAGGATTGCTGCTTCCCAGATGTCTTTGATCTTTAACCCAAGCACTTCGTCAAATTTCAGAAGACTTGCCAGTTTGTCACCGCTATTGTTTTCAGAATTAACCATATCCCAAACTACAGCTAAAGCTTTTGGCGTATTTAAATCATCATCAATTGCGTCCTGGAAAGATTGTTCAAATTCAGGCAAACCAGTTTTAGCTTCGCTGTAGACTGAAACTGCTTTGTACAGATTATTCAGGGCATTTTGCGCTCCCTGCAGACTTTCCCAAGTGAAGTTCAGTTTTGTCCTGTAGTGCGAACTTAGAGTGAGATATCGGAATGCTAAGTGACTAAAGCCTTTTTCCAAAATGTCTTTGGAGGTGTAGTAATTGTTTTTTGATTTTGACATTTTTGAGTTTTCAACCAGCAGATGCTCCGGATGAAGCCAAACATTGGCCAGGGGCTTGCCTGTGGCTGCCATGCTTTGAGCTATTTCATTAGTATGATGAGGGAACATCAAATCAACGCCGCCGGCGTGTATATCAAATGGCTGGCCTAAATGCTTGGCGGACATGACTGAACATTCTATATGCCATCCCGGTCGGCCCTTACCAATTTCGGTTTCCCAAAAAACATCGCCGTCTGCTTGATCATAAGCTTTCCAGAGTGCAAAATCGTGGATGTCTTCCTTGTCGTATTCATCCGCATTGTTCAATCGGCCTTCCGCATTCTGTTTCAATTGTGTTAGGTCAACTTTAGCCAGTTCACCGTAATTTTCATCTTTGGAAATATCAAAATAAATGTCCCCGTTATCTGTTTTGTAAGCAAAACCCTTGTTTAAAAGAGTTTTGATCATCTCCACCATGCCTTCTATGTGCTCAGTTGCCTTAGGCATATGGTCAGGTCTGAGGGAATTGATGCGCGTCAAATCTTCCAGAAATACTTCAGTATATTTTTCCGTAACCTCTTTCAGAGACGACTTCTCTTCCTGAGAGCGGCGGATTGTCTTGTCGTCGACATCTGTGATGTTCATGACAGAGACCACGTCATAGCCATTGGCTTTAAGCGTTCGGACCAGGATATCCGTGAATATATATGAACGGAGATTCCCAATGTGAGCGTAATCGTAAACAGTAGGGCCGCAGGTATATAAACCGACCTTACCCTTGGTAATCGGCTTGAATTCTTCTTTTTTTCGGGTGAGTGTATTGTATAGCGTAAGCATAGGTCAATATTATAGCAAAAACTCCACTATTTGAAGTGGGCTAATCACCAAGTATGTCACAAAAAGCCAAATAGTGTGCTGAAAACCGGAGAGATTTGTCAAAAAAACATACTTTGTGTTATAATCATCGTAATTGTTGATCGATTTTCGACATAAAAATAAACATTTTTTAACTAAAATTTCTTAAGCAGATTATGGGCAGAGAAACTATAGGCTACGAACCCGGTTCAGAGCAGTCACAGCATGAAGAAGCTGTGATCAGAAGCCAGGAATTGGAGAATCAGGAACAGGCCAGAAGCCAGGAGCTTTTGGATGCTGTTGACCGTCTGCGGACCAACCCTGCCAGAGGCGGGCAGGCTGCTGCTCAGAACGCTTTTGATTCAAGAATGAGACAGGGAGCTCAAGAGTTTAACCAGCCTCGGGCAACTACTGCAGTGCCGGAAGAATTGCCAAATAGAACTCGGCAGGTGGAAATTCCAAGGCCTCTTTGGGTGAAAACCGAGGCAGTGGCAGAGAACCAGTCTGAGCCATCACGTGAAGATAAAATTGCATTTCTAAAAGAGAAATCCGGGGGAGATGAGGAAT
>DASPNG010000008.1:0-3911 GCA_035626635.1 Binatia bacterium
TATTTTCCAGTGCTGGTGGAATACCGGTACGTACCTGTTTCCTTTTGTCCAGGATTTTGGGAACGCCGCGTTTTATATCATTCCATTCCTGATTGCCGGATTATTAACATTCCTCTGGAAATACTGGGAGAATAATCCTAATTTTCTCTCTATTAATCTGTATGCCTATGCGTGTTTCTTTATTGTTATGACAATTTACTTGTCATTCACGGTCCGTGCTGAAATGTATATCGATTTGTTTGTCTTATTCTTAGGTTATCTAATTGTCACATATGGCCAAACACACCAGCAACAACGAGCGTAGCTTTAAATACCTCTTACCGGAATCATATCTGGCCTATATAAAAAATAGCGTTGGGACAAAAATGTTCCGTACTTTTTACGTCCGGGATGAAAAAGGAAAGATTTATGATGTATTAAAAAATGGCGATTTGTCCTGCGCTGTATTTGTCAGCACTGTGCTTAGAAATTTTGATCTGATTGAGAAACTCCACTTTACCACCATCAGAACAGTGGAAGATTTAGTTCAATCGGGCTGGAAGAAAGTAAAGACTGGTGACATGAAACCTGGCGATGTAATTGTCTGGGAGAAAAAACCTGTAAGATCAGGAGGGGACGTCCCTCATATCGGATTCTACGTTGGGAACAACCAGGCGGTCAGCAACAGTTCCAAAACAGGAATGATCCAAAAACACCACGTCACATACAAGACCAAGCGGAACATAGAAGCTGTTTATCGTCCTAACTGGAAGAAAGACTATGCCAAAAGTTAGTATTATTTTAGTCATCTACAACGCTAAAAAATTCATCAAACCGGTTTTTGATTCCATTTTTTCGCAAACCCACAAGAACTTTGATGTCCTGGCTGTAATAAACGGTTCGGAAGACGGGTCAAAAGAAGAAATCAGGCTGAATTACCCCCAGGTCCGGATTATTGATCCGCATGAAAATCTTTGGTTTGCAAAAGGGAATAATTTAGGGATTCGGGAAACAGATGGCGAATTCGTACTGTTGGTTAACCAGGACATGGTTCTTGAGCCGGATTTCATTGAAAAACTCCTTCCCGCATTTGATGACTGGAAAGTAGCTGCCGCAAGCGGAAAAATTCTGCGCTATGATTTTGAGCACAACCAAAAGACTAAGATAATTGATACGGTTGGTGTGACGATGTCCTCAAGCGGCCGCGGCAAAGACCGCGGGCAATTGGAAGAAGACCGCGGGCAATATGAAAATATTGAACAGGTTTTTGGGGTTTCCGGTGCCTGCCCAATGTACAGGCGCAGTGCGCTGGAGAAAGTCCAATATGTAGAGCATGAGCGCGTGGAATATTATGACGAAGATTTCGTGGCATATTGGGAAGATGTTGATTTGTCGTGGAGGTTCAACAACGCAGGAATGAAGAGTCTGTATGTGCCTCAGGCCGTTGCATATCACGGACGCACAGCAGGACAGTCAAAAGGCGGTTACTTACACCTATTCCATTTTATCCGGCATCATAAAAAAATTTCACCAGCCATTCGCAGAATGAATTACAGAAACCATATTTTAATGTACCTGAAAAATTCTAAATTTATTCACCCGCTGTTTATAATCAGAGAAATTTTGATGTTCGGATACGTTCTTGTTTTTGAAACCAGCACGCTTAAGGTCCTGCCGGATTTGTTCAGATTAATGCCTCGAATGTATAAAAAGAGGCGGGCAGCCTTGCATTCCACCTAAATATATGGATTTATCAGTTATCATTCTTAATTACAATACAAAAGGCCTTCTCCGCGACTGCCTGAAATCTGTCCTGGCTTCAACTGGTTCATACAAGACTGAAGTCATTGTTGCTGATAACGGTTCAGCTGATGGCAGCATTGAGATGGTCAGGTCAGAATTCCCACAGGTTAAGCTTTTAGAAAACGGTAGGAACCTTGGTTTTGCCAAAGGGAACAATGAGGCAATCAAAATGGCGAGTGGCCGTCATGTCATGTTGTTGAATTCAGATACAGTAGTTAAGCCTGATGCTTTTGAAAAAATGATTTCCAAAGCCGATTCAGATCCTATGATCGGCGCATTAGGACCAAAAATATTATTAGCCAATGGCCAACTTGATCCTTCAAGCCGGAGAAATTTCCCAAATCCCGCTAATTCCTTCTTCAGGCTGTTTGGGTTAAAACGGTTCAGTAACTACAATATTGCAGGTCCAGTGGATCAGGAAATGGAAGTTGAGTCCATAATGGGCGCCTGCATGCTTGTACCACGCACGGTAATCGAAAAAGTTGGCATGCTGGATGAAGAATTTTTCTTTTATGGCGAGGACCTGGATTGGTGTTATCGGATTAAGGAAGCAGGGTATAAAGTAGTGTATTATCCGGCAGCACAGATTTTACACTTGAAATCTGCGTCATCCAGGCAAATTCCATTCAAGATTGTGAAGGTAGCGTATACTGCCATGAAGATTTTTTACAGAAAGCATTACGCACCTAAATATCCCGTAGTTTTCAATTGGCTGGTTTATGCCGGTATAAACTTGAGGATGTATCTTGTGATGTTCATTAATTTATTTCGTAAAAACAAGTCAGTCCATTAATTTTGTCCAAGAATTTACAAGCCTAAAAGGTCATGATAAAGTTACTTTATGGAAAATAACAACTCTTTATTAGAAAACAACCATTTACAACCCAATCATATCTCTGAAAACCGCTGGTCCGTAAGAAAATGGGTTAGTATGGCAGTAGTTTTGGCTGCTGTTTTTGCATTAGGTTACGGCGCAGGCCAGGGCAGAATAAGTGTGGTAAACGGACAGTTACAGGTAAACCGCGCTTACGATTCCCAGCGCGCTGACTACAGTTTGTTTTGGGATGCCTATGACTTGCTCAATTCAGAATTTGTCGACAAGCCTTTAGACCAGCAAAAATTGCTTCATGGTGCCATATCAGGTATGGTGGGGGCTTCTGGTGATCCATACACTGTTTTCTTTGACCCAAAACAGGCAGAGGAATTCGCCAATGAATTGCAGGGAACTTTTGACGGGATCGGCGCTGAAATCGGAAACAAAGATAGTCAGTTGGTGATTGTTGCACCTTTGGATGATTCTCCGGCGCAGCGTGCTGGCCTGATGCCGGGAGATATTATTTTGGGAATTAATGACGAATCTACTTCCGGTATGACTGTAGATGCTGCTGTGTCTAAAATTCGGGGACAGGCTGGTACTGAGGTAAAGCTTTTAATTCTGCATCCTGACACAACTGATCCAATGGAAATTACCATCCAGCGCGCAAGGATTGAAATCAAGAGCGTGAAGCTGGAAATGAAAGAGGTGGAAGGTAATAAATACGCTGTGATCAAATTGTCCCGTTTTGGTGACGACACCCAAGGCCTATTGAATCATTCCGTGGATGTGATTCTGCAAAGTGGAGTGAAAGGAATCATTCTGGATTTGCGAAGCAATCCTGGTGGTTATCTTGAGACTGCTGTGACCACTGCATCCAACTGGGTAGATTCAGATAAGGTAGTATTGAGAGAACGGGGTAACGACGGATCAGAAAAAACATATACATCTGAAACTTGGCCAAAGCTGAAAGGTATTAAAACTATAGTGCTGGTTAACGGCGGATCAGCTTCAGCTTCTGAAATTGTTGCGGGAGCATTGCAGGATTATGGTTTGGCCACACTTGTAGGCGAAAAGACTTTTGGCAAAGGATCAGTGCAGGAGCTGCGTGAGATGAAGGATGGTTCAAACATCAAGATCACAACAGCTAAATGGTATACTCCAAATGACCGCAGTATTGATAAGAATGGGTTGGAGCCAGACATAAAAGTTGAAATGACCAGGGAAGACGTGCAGAATAACCGGGATCCACAAATGGACAGGGCAGTAGAGATGTTGAAATAAGACTCACAATTGCCGTCCTCAGGACGGTCCT
>DASPNG010000009.1:0-6357 GCA_035626635.1 Binatia bacterium
TGATACGGATCAGTTCACCTAAGCCAAGCTGCTCCCATTGCTTGAACAGACGACTGTCTTCAAAAAGCGGGGTTTCAATTCGGGAATACCCAAAGGTATGAGCCAAGTTAAGAAACTTATCAAGGAAAAAATCAAAACCCAGGTGCTGTTCCGGCAAAAGGTCGTAAGTTCCAGGCAATCGTGCCGGAGCTTTTTCTACTGTCGGGGTTATTTTCTTAGGTCGGCCCATAAAATTATGGCTCTTATAAATCTAAAACAACAAATCAGTCAAAAGAGAACTCTTTTAAACCTCAGTTGTTGTTTTTAATTTATTTTTAATTTTAGAAACCGTATGAAGGAGATTCGAATTTCATGAATTCCGAGAGCGGCAGGACACGGACAAACACTTTACCTACTATATCCCGGCGGTGGAGTGGTCCCCAATCTCTGGAATCAGATGATGCCAGCCGATTGTCCCCCATCATGAAATATTCGTCTTCTTTTAAGGTAACAGTCTTCTTACCGCCAACGATACTAGTATTGTGAGGGAAGGTCAAACCCTGGCTTGGGAGATATTCTTCGCTAACTGTTACGCCGTTTGGGTTCTGGTCGTTTATTATAGTGACGCGACCATTGTCTACTACCACCTGTTCACCAGGCAATGCCACTACGCGTTTGATGAAAAACTGCTTGCGGTCCTTTGGATATCGCAGGACCACTACATCTCCGCGCTGCGGGTCATTCAATCGGTAGCTGATTTCATCAATAATAAGGTACTGCCCGTTGGAATAATTCGGTTCCATTGAAGAACCGGAAACGATGAATGGCTGGAATACAAAGTATCTGATCGGGAGGATGATAGCAAGGGCAATGATAATTACTTTTGCGAAATCCCAGACAAAATACAAGGTGTTTTTAAATCCTGCCTGAGGTTTGACCGGCTGTTCAGGAGTCTGGCGAGGAGGTTGAGGAGGTCTTGTGTAAATATCTTCCATAAAAATTTTTCTTCAGAAAAAATGTTTAAGTTGCTTTTTAAGCTTAACAGATATCCCAACACACTTCAACCCCTATTTTCTTAAAAAATTTTGAAAATCGCGGAAAAATTTCGATTAGATTTAATACTTGGATTAAGGTATAATTTATTTGACCGCAAACGCGGTTTATGTTGTGAAGAAAGGACTAAATGAATAACTTTGACGGCATCAATCAATACGCCAATAACAATTCCCAATACAATCCCAATTTCAACCAGTATCGAACTCCCGCTCCAAAGAAGAAAAGACGGTTCTGGCGGTGGTTACTTTTGTTTTTGCTTATAATCGGCGGTGCTGCCTTGTTTGGCGGCTCCAAAATTTTGTCCAAAACAAACCAAATTTTCACCAACAAACAAAATATTTTTGTTCGGGTTGGACAGCTTTTGATTTCTGATGATAAACCATTGAAGGGCGAAGAAAACGGGACAGTAAATGTATTGCTTCTGGGTATGGGCGGACCAGGACATGAGGGCCCATACCTGACCGACACTATTATGGTTGCCAGCTTCAACACCAATACCAAAGAAGTTGTCTTTACCTCAATCCCGCGCGATTTTCTGGTGCAGTTGCAGGGTCGGGGATTCAACAAGATTAACGCAGCTTACGCGTACGCTGAAATGGATGAACAAGGAACCGGTGGCCAAGCGGCTATAGTTGCGGCAGAAAAGATCACTGGCATGACTATTCCCTACTACGCCGCGGTTGACTTCAAGGGTTTTGTTAAAGCCGTGGACCATGTCGGCGGTTTAGAAATTAATGTAGAGCGAACTTTTACTGATTCTCAATACCCAAACTATAACTACGGGTACATTCCGCCCATTACTTTCAATAAAGGCGTCCACCATATGAACGGTGAAACCGCCCTGATCTTTGCCCGTTCCAGAAAAGGAAACAACGGTGAAGGTTCAGATTTTGCCCGCTCAGAAAGACAGAAGAAAATCATGGTCGCTTTCAAGGAAGAGATCTACAAACTTGGCGTGACTGACATAAAAACCATGAACAATCTCTTAGGCGACTTCACAGAAAATTTCCGTACCAATTTTGAACCTTGGGAATTGAAGCGACTGGCGGATTTGGCCAAGGACGTGAACGGTGACAATGTTTACTCCCTTTCACTGGAACCGGACAACCGCATGATTTGTGACGGACTGATTGATTTAAATACCGGCAGACCTGCAGCACCTTTGCCTGAACCTGAAGTTGATGAGGAAGGAAATGTTATTCCTGCACCGGCACCGGAACCAAACTCCCGCATTTACGTGGTTACCACTTGTGAAGGTAAAACTCTTGCCGACGTCAGCAACCATCTGAACTCAAGCATTGGCGTGGCCAGACTGCAAACTGAAAAAGCAACCATTGAAGTTCAAAACACCACAGGCAAAGCTTATGTTGTTGAACCATGGCGTGAGTTAAGCAACCTTGGCATCAATATCAAATTCTCCAACAGCAAAACGCCGATAGAAAGAGGTATTCTGTACGATAACTCCGACGGAACAATGCCTAAAACTTTGGATTTCTTGAAGACCAATTATAATATGAGCATGTCTGACCTTCCATACACCTCCTCCACTGCAGATTTTGTAATTATCCTTGGACAAGACGCCCTATAAACACATGCGCCTCCCTCTCGTAGCAATTATAGGTTTGCCAAACAGCGGCAAATCAACTTTCTTCAACAAGGTTTTAGAACGACGCACTGCGTTAACGCATGAAGAAGCCGGCACCACCCGTGACCGGGCCTACGGCCAGACCGAATGGAATGGCCTGGGTTTTTATTTGGTTGATACTGCCGGCATCATCCCCCGCCCAAATTCCCCATTGGAAAAAAATATCCAGAAGCAGACAGCAATCGCCCAGGAAGAAGCCGATCTGATCATCATGATGGTGGACGGAAAGACTAACCCTTCTACCTTGGATATCGATGTGGCGAGACGCCTGCAAAAATCCAAAAAACCCGTGATCCTGGCAACCAACAAAATCGATGTCAGAAACCCAAAGATCGTGGCCAGTGCTTCCGCATACAAGAAACTTGGGTTGGGTGAACCAGCCATGCTTTCGTCTGTGAATGGTTCGGGTGTGGGCGACCTGCTCGACAGAATCACTGATGCTTTGAAAAAAGATTTCTCCGGGCAAAAAGATGAATTTAAAGGATATCTCCGGGTAGCATTCTTGGGCAAACCGAACGTCGGCAAGTCTTCCCTGATCAATAAACTCCTGGGTGAAGAACGGTTGATTGTCGATTCCAAGGCAGGCACCACCCGCTCTACTGTTGAAATACCATTTGAACGCGCCGGAAAAAAATACGTTCTGATTGACACTGCCGGGATCAAAAAGAAATGGAAACAGGACATTGATATAGAAGCTGCTGCAATGCTTCAATCATTAAGGACAATCGGACAGATTGACGTTGCGCTTTTTGTGGTTGATGCCACTGAAACGATCACAGCCCAGGACCAGATCATTGCCCAGAAAATTATCGAACAGGATAAGCCTGTGGTTGTCCTCCTGAATAAAATCGACAAACTGTCCAAGGAAGACCAGCAGAAAAGACTGGATATTCTCCCCCACTACTTCCCTCAGCTGTGGTGGGCACCGGTTGTTTTCACATCAGGAATGGAAGGAACCGGATTGGAACTGGTTCTGAAATTTGCCTACGATGTATACAATGCAGCAAACAAGGAACTCGACACATTTGAAATGGATAAGTTTTTGGAAGACATGCTGAAAAAACACATGCCGGGAAAGATAACTGACGAAAGAGCGCCAAAGATTTATAATTTGAAGCAGATCGCCGTCCGCCCGCCTACTTTCAAGTTAACAGTCAACTTCCCTCGGGCAATTGCCCCGTCCTGGAGAAAGTTTTTTGAAAAACAATTTCGTTTAAAGTTTGGTTTAGAAGGCAGCCCAATTATCTTTAAGTATGCAAAGAAGAACTAATATGTACCTCATAGTTGGTTTAGGCAATCCGGGTAAGCAGTACGAACAAACCCGGCATAATGTCGGGTTTAGAATTTTAGACTTGCTGGCTGATTCGGAATGGGAAAGCAAATATGACGCCCAGTTCATAAAGACTGACGAAGTGATTTTGGCCAAACCCCAATTGTTTATGAATTTAAGCGGCAAATCAGTGGCACAGATTTTGAAATTCTACCCATCAGCCCAATTGATTGTTGTTCACGATGAACTGGATTTTACCCTGGGCAGCCTGAAGGTCATGAAAAACATCAACTCAGCCGGTCATAATGGAGTGCAGTCGATCATAGACGAACTTGGCACAAAAGAATTTATCCGGGTGCGCGTGGGAATCAACAACCCGGAAACAAAACAGGAGCTTCCCGGTGATGCTTATGTCCTGCAGAAATTCACTGAACAGGAAGAAAACATCCTCAAAGAAGTTCTGCTGAAAGCCAAAGAAGCGCTTGAAACTATTCAAACAGACGGTCTGGAGGCAGCGCAGACCAAATTCAACGGTTAAATAAACATAAGTAAAAGCCGGTTCACTCGGAGTGAACCGGCTTTTTCGGCTCAGGTGGGACAAAATAGGTGGGAAACTTGCGCGGATTTCTTCTTCCTTGTTTAGGGGAAGGATGCAGGGTTTGATTACCAGCCTAGCGGCTGCTATTTGCTTGTCCGATATCTACCTCCTTGAAATGTGCTTGACCCTACCGACGAGCGTAAGACAAAAATGGAAAACCATTTCGGCCTTAACTTGTGGTTACTTATGAACAATAGGAGGGATGCTGCTCATGTTCGCCGCTCGAAAGGTAGGATAAAGAACACTTCTTCTTGTTAAATTGGTAAAGGATTTGTATAATGCTTTCTTCGCTCCCGCTTGGCACGACCAAAATATTCTACACCAAACAACACATATTAGCAAAAAACCGCAAAAATGTCAACCATAACCCATTCACACTGGCACGCATTAAACCTAATTTTTGAAGTAAACCCCTGGAAACTCCTTGAAATATCGCAGAAAATCGGAGGGCCGGCAGGGTTTTTCAGGCTAAATGAAAACCAGCTTCTTGAGGCCGGTCTGGACCCCTCCCGTGTTAAAAGAATTATATCAAATAGAAACTCCATTGATCCAGCAAAAGAATGGGAGAAACTGCAACAAACCGGCATGCAGGTAATATGTATAGACGATCCCCTGTATCCTGCCCAGCTTAAAGAAACCGCATCCGCCCCTCCTATTATATATGTAAGGGGTAACCCTAAGTTGTTAGGTGGCCAAAATATAGCAGTAGTCGGCAGCAGAAAAATGACCTCTTACGGGAAACAGGCAATAAATGTTTTTATCCCTCCTTTGGTGCAGTCCGGAGTATCCATTGTTTCGGGTATGGCGTTTGGAGTGGATACGGCTGCCCTGGAAAGCTGTATTGAAAACGGCGGTTCACCCATTGCGGTCTTAGCCAGCAGCCTTGCCTACCAGGAAATCAGCCCGCATTCCCAAAAATACCTGGCGGAAAAAATTGAACAGCAAGGCTGCCTGGTGTCTGAGAATCCTCCGGGCAGGTTAATCCAAAAGCTTCATTTCCCTCTCAGGAACCGCCTGGTTTCAGGTCTAAGCCTTGGGGTAATTGTAGTTGAAGGAGCCATCGGCAGCGGTTCCTTAATTACAGCTAACCTGGCACTGGACCAGAACCGTGAGGTGTTTGCCATACCAGGATCCATCTTTTCACAAAACTCCTACGGCAGTTTGGACCTGATCAAACGCGGCGCCAAATGCATTACGGAATTTTCTGATATCGCTAAAGAATTCAATTGGGATGTTAAAGTGAGCAAAAAGACACGGATGCTTAAAATATCCGACCCTCTGCAAAAGATGATCTGCAAGATCCTTTCCAACACTTCAGCAACGATCGACATTATTATTTCAAAGACACAAGACACGCCTGCTAATATTCTTGCTGCACTCACTGAATTGGAGTTAAACGGAATCGTAAAACAATCCTCGAACGGCATTTATGCTAAGATTAAGTAAATGAAAGACCGGCAAATACAAATTATCTCGCTATTGCTTATTATAATCCTCGGTTTGGCAGGCGCTCTTTTAGTACAGGACCTTAAAAGAAACCCCTCCGTCACAGGCAATCAAAACGAAAACGCGGTTAATACTCCAAAAGAGACTACACTCTTTTTTGCCGGGGACATCATGCTTTCCAGGAATGTCGCAGGCCGGATGATCAGTTCAAATGATTACACTTATCCTTTTAGAAACATCGCGGAAAAAGTAAAGGAATATAATATTGCTTTTGCCAACCTGGAATCCCCTTTCAGCCAGGAAGGCCCATATTTTGTGGAAGGTACTCTGGTCTTTAACGCAGACCCAAAAGCTGTCCAGGGA
>DASPNG010000010.1:0-8143 GCA_035626635.1 Binatia bacterium
CTGTCCAAGTAGGAGCAAAAGTCTGGTCAACTGAAATAGTTGGCGTTCCGCCTTCTGTTGAGGAAGATCCGGTAATACCTGAACCGGCTGTGATAGTGGCTACATAATTACCTACGGTATGGGTACCAAGCGTAATTAAATCATTCAATGAGTTTGCACCAGTACCACCATTGGCCACCGGCAGGACTCCTGTAACTTCAGAAGTCAGATCAATCGATGTCCCCAGCGTACTTGCAATTGTAATTGTCCCGGCGCCGTTAGTAACAGTTACACCAGTTCCCTGAGTAAGACCTGCTAATGTGAATCCAGACCCATTGCCAATTAACAACTGGCCATTGGTTGCGCCTGAGCCATCCAGCCCAGTACCGCCGTTTGCTGTAGGCAAAATTCCAGTGACCTCAGAAGCCAGCGCAATATTACTATCAAGAATAGCAAATTCCGCAGCAGAGATTGTTGCACCACCAACAGTCAGGTCATTGTTGCCTAATGCCAGTGCCGTAACTATGTCTGCATCAGAAAGATCTATACCGGTTGTGATCACTCCACCTGTTGCCACGTTAAATGACATACCAGCAGCAATGGTCAGGTTGGTATCAAGGTTTTCTAATAATAATAATTGTGAAGGAGCTTCTGTTGATGCGCCGTCATTTCTGGAAATAGAAACTGTGTTATCAGCAATCAAGTCTATATCAAGATTTGAATCAGTTGCAGTGTCAGCTAAAACCAGATCAATATCGCTGGCATTGGAAGTTGTAATTGATGCTCCATTTGCATATGCATTCTGTAAAGTAGCAGATCCGGCACCTGCATCCGCCGCACAAGCCCACACGTCCAATGTAGCATCCCACTTTAAAATTTGATCATCAGAACAACCTTGCAACAAACCTAGTCTGTCAGTGTCAGTTTCCAAACCTGAACCAGATGAAGTTGAGCCTGAACCGTCACTTGAAATTAATCCAAGGGCATCAGCATCAAGCATACCCGTTGCCAAAGTGATGTTAATGTTTGATGAGCCGGCATTGATCACGCCGGTCAGATCAAAGTTCCCTGTCAGGTTTGTATTGTCCAAAAGCTCGATCGTGTCAGCGCTGTTCAAAGTGATGTCATTCCCAGCGCCGTTTGAAGTCAATGAAGCTGTGGTGCCCTGCAGTGTGATTGCCTGTCCAGTTGCACCAACAGTCAATGCTCCGGAAGGAGTAATGGTGTTGGTGAGCACAGAGGAACCTTGCAGGTTGGCGGAAGTGATGATATCTCCGGCAATGTTAATATCACCGCTGCCGTCAAGAAGCAGAATGTCATCCGCACCAGTGCCCGGAGTCTTGCCGTCTACTGACCCGGCGTTGATTGCATAACCGGATGAAGAAACTCTTTGGCGAGGTGAAAGTGTTTCAAATGATCCGCCGGAAGAAGTTGCAACTTCCACCTGCAGGAAAATATTTGAATTGGTATTGAAATCATAATCCAGGGCATCAGGATATCCGTTTGCTGTATCGCCGATATTAACGTTGAACACACCTTGCCTGACACTCAGCGCAACTTCATTCGGCGCACCAGTTGGCCAGAGCTTCGTGCCGTTGCCGACTGTTGCGTTATCCCAAATAGAAAACTTAAAGTAATAGTTTGTTCCGGCGCCGCCAAGTAAATTACCTGATGCGTCAGTCAGACGTCCTTGGTAACTGATAATGTTTGGCACTGCCGCTTGTGCCATCTGGAAGAAACCATAACCAGGCAAAAGGTACGGCAAGAAAGTGGAGAGGATTACTCCCACCAGCAGGCTTCTTTTCAGTTGTGACTTAAAGCTTATATTCATGGCTAGTTGTTCTGTGAATTAAAGCCGTACATCATCTTGCGAATAATGTCTTTCTTGTAACGCCTGTCTTTGCGCGGACCAATCCTGACAACTTGAATCAGCCCTTCCTTTTCCCAATTGCGGAGGGTATTGGCATGGACATTCAACAGGTGGGTTGCGTCCTTGATTGTTAGTAATTCTGGTAATTCTTCAAACGACATTGTTTTTATATTTTTGTTTCACAACCCAGAAGTCCTACTTAAACGCAGAAAATAAGGCAATATTTGCCTTATCTCGGATATCTCGGATGGGTTGTAAATTTTGTTTCAGAACTTTTCGATTATCTCGGAGTGATAAGTTACTTTTGACTTATCAAAACCTACCAAATCTATATATATAATATCAAAAATTGACACTTTGGTCAAGCTAAAATCGATCACAAATTAAAAAATACACGCTCCATTTTCAGGAGCGTGTATTAATTTTATTCGAAATTATTTCTGCAGACTTTCAAACGAAATTACATTATCAATTAGGCCATACTCTTTAGCTTCCTGCGGTGTCATAAAGAAGTCTCTGTCAGTGTCGGTTTCTATCTTCTTCATGGTCTGTCCTGTATGGGTGCTGAGGATCTGGTTAGTCTGATTTTTAATGCGCAGAATTTCTTTAGTCTGAATCTCAATATCAGTCACCTGTCCTTCGATGCCGCCCATGATGTGCGGCTGGTGAATAAGGATACGCGCGTTAGGAAGTGAAAGTCTCTTGCCTTTGGTCCCGGCTGAGAGCAAGACGGCTGCTGCTGATGCGGCCTGTCCCAGACACACGGTGGAAATATCCGGGCGAATGTACTGCATAGTGTCATAGATCGCCAATGCTGAAGTGACCGCGCCTCCCGGTGAGTTGATATACAGCTTCACTTCTTTCTTTGGGTCTTCTGCGTCAAGGAAAATCAGCTGGGCGATAATGAGATTGGCGACATTGTCATCAATCGGCTCACCCAAAAAAATTATTCTTTCCTTAAGCAGTCGTGAGTAGATGTCATAAGCGCGTTCGCCGAACTGTGACTTCTCAAGCACCATTGGTACGAGAGGCATCTGCGGTTGCGCAATTTTTTTTATTGCTTCCATAAATTTCTCCAAGAATTATTTTTTCAATTATGCTGCTTGCTCTGTATCGGAACTGGTCTCATCTGCTGAGGCAACTTCTTCGCCTTCGGATGTTGCGGCTACCTCACCTGTTGGTTCAGCGCCACCAAGTTTTTCTTCGATGATATCAATCTTCCATCCGGTGAGTCTTGCAGCCAGTCTGACGTTCTGTCCGGCCTTGCCGATTGCAAGGGACAACTGGTCATCCAGCACACCAACTTTTGCTTCCTTTGATTCATCATTCAATTCAACGTTTAAAATTTTTGCCGGTGACAATGCGTTGGCAATAAACTTCACCGCGTCTTCTGACCAAGAGATGATATCGATTTTTTCACCGTTCAATTCTGACATGATCACCTGCACGCGAGTGCCTCTCTGTCCGACACATGCTCCGATCGCGTCAACACCTTCTTGCGCTGACCATACGGCAATCTTTGTTCTGCTTCCTGCTTCGCGGGCAATAGCTTTGATCTCTACAATACCGTTAAAGATTTCCGGCACTTCCAGTTCAAACAATCTGCGGACCACATCAGGGTGGGAACGGGACAGAGTGATCTTTGGTCCCTTTGCAGTTGGTTCAACATGCAGGATCAAAACTTTAATCCGGCTGCCGATGGAATATTTCTCTCCCCTGATCTGTTCAGACGGGAACAATACTCCGGTTGCTTTTCCAAGATCAACCAACACTGTTTCACCTTCGATTCGCTGCACCATACCGGAAACGAGCTGGCGTTCTTTTGCTTTATATTCAGAAAACATTACACCTCGTTCAGCTTCCCTGATTTTCTGGACAATAACCTGCTTGGCAGTCTGGGCAGCAATGCGTCCGAACTTGGCTCCGGCTTTAGGAGTGATTTCCATTTTGATTTCATCGCCGATCTTTGCTTTCTTATCCACTTCCTGTGCCTGTTCCAGAGTAAATTCCTTTACAGGGTCTAGAACTTCAGCAACTACTGTTTTTACGTCAAAAATCTTGGTGGACATGGTTTCTGGGAAGAATTCAACCACAATGTTTTGGTCCTTCTTGCCGTAGTCCTTGCGGAATGCAGCGGCCAAAGACAACTCGATCATCTTGAGTATCTCGTCCCGGTCCAGGTCCTTTTCTTCTGCAATTTGGTTTAATGCTTGTTCAAATTGATCGTTCATATTACACCTTTTGGACTTGTTAGTCCGTTTAATTAATTGGGTTAAAAAAGAAACGAGCTTAAGCTCGTTTAGTTCATATCTTCTATAACATTCTCCAGTATTATAACAGGATTTTCCTTTTTGTCAATATACACCTCGGCCACATCAAAACGCCAGTCCCAGTCTTGGTATTGAAGGTTTTTCTGCAGAAACATCTTAGCGGCGTGTATTAATTTCCGTTGTTTAAAAAAATTTACTGCCTCAGAGGCTGAGCCGAATGTTTCTGACCGCCTGGTCTTGACCTCCACAAAAACGATTACTTTATTTTTTGTAGCTATTATGTCAATTTCACCTATTTGCCGGAACCCGTGTATCCTTACGTTTCGGTCCAAAACTACGTATCCGTTTTTTGCATACTCTTGCACAACCATATATTCACCATCTGGTCCTATATTCATAAAGTAAAAAAAATTAATAAGAATATAGGTTACATATAATATACTTTGACTACAAGAGCGTGGTTGTGAATAAAAAAACACCCGACAGTCTCGTAGACCTGTCGGGTAAGGTGTCCATGTGGGATGATCGTGCTGCTACTCGGGTTGGCAGCCGCAATCGTTCCGGCTAACGTAGTTCGTGGCCTCTTCGATTTCCGCCTCAGCCGCGGCTACATATTCAGGTCCCCACTGTCTCGCGACGTGCATCATGCTCTCTTGGTTGTTCAAGGTTGAGCACATGCTCTCGCAATCCCAACCGGAGCACAGGCCGGCGGTTCCCGCCTGAGCAAGCAGGATCGCGAAAAGCAGACCTAACGAACGCCGTCTCTTCATTCAGCCTCCTTTTGTTGGCTTATGACAAACGGTAGCATTTATTCCCCAAAATGTCAATGGCCATCAGTACTGATGGCCATTTGTTTTCTCTTTATTACACCCCGATTGCTTGTAGTTCTCCGAGTACCTGCTTCACCCCATACAACCAATTCGGACTTCCGGGCTGTACATACAAACCTATGAATTTTTCGATTGGCAGATCTTTATACCTTCTTTCCAACAGGTCATCAAAGTCCTTGATCCACTCAGCATAGCTATCGTATTTCCTTAAAGTTGGCGGAGTACCACCTATGCCGCTGCAGTTATAATAGTAGCAATGTTTACCCAAAGTACTTTCCACAAACGATATCGCCACCATCAGCTTCATGTTTCTGGAACTTACAAATGCGTCCAGAGCTCCTTCGTCTTCGGCAAAAGGCGAATTTTTACTTTTTAAATATTCCCTGAGCTTTTCTTTTCTTTCCGCCAACTGTGCAGCTGCCAAATCCTCTTCATCCCGATTCTCTCTGATTAAACTCGCAAACACCGGAGAGGCAACATCAATAACTTGTTGTGAGAATATTTTAATTCCGTCCTGCGCAAGCCCGGCCCGTCTGGCTATCCCATCGTAAAAGTGACTTTCGCCGATAGGCTCGGAAAGTCGCAGCACAAACAACGCGCCGGCGGCAAAGCAGATAGCACCAATGGCCACCAAAGACAATATTAAACGCTCGGCAAACCAGGCCACAGCAGTGGAATACCGGTGTGGCACTCCTGTTGCTTCCCCAATCTTTTTCAGGAGTTTTATGCTCCTTTTGATTTTACGGTGTGTTTTTGCTTTCATTTGGTACTTACGTTTGAATTTATTATACCACTCGTGTCCCTTCAAATCAAAATCCCCTCTTTCGAGGGGATATAATTATTTCATGTACTTGGTTTTTACTGCGTTGTAATCGTAGTCTCTTTTTTCCTGGAAATAGTGTTTTACAAAATACCATTTTACAAATCCCAGCCAGACTAAACCCAGCACAATGATTCCACCTGCCCAGATTCGTTTGCTGAAAATTGGGATAGCCTGGTAACGGAAACCAAACCAGATTAATCCAATCAAACCGATCCAGAACAGTGCAGTCGCCCACTTATTAATCAGTTTCTTTGTTATTGGATGTTTTACAACAAACTTATTTACCAACCAGCCAATAATAGATAGGACTACTAAGCCGGCGAAAATGTAACCTGCGGCCAAGTCATAATTGTTTAAGGTTGAAGCAGGTTGCGCAAACCAAAAAAAGTAATCGTTCAGCATATTATTTTTCAAATACCATACCGAAATGGAATGGGTCTGTGTCTAAATTCTTTAAGTACTTAAGGGAGGAGGACTCAACCAATTTTTTTACTTCATTTTCATTCACCCGTTTGTCTGCGGCAGGACCAATTGGACCAGGCGTGCTGTTCCAGTCGACAATCACCAGTCGCCCACCGGTCTTGAGCATTCTATAGGCGTGGACGAGTAGGTTTTTTTTGTCCTCAATCTCATGGATGATGTTGGTCATGATCACCATATCGCATTCGCCTTCAGGAAAATTTCCGCTCAATTTTGCTTTTGACAGATCGCACAGGTAGGTACGGATCCCGTTCATATTATGAACCCGGGCTTCTGCCATTACATGGTCCAAGGCACTTTCCTTTATGTCAGCCACGTGAACCATGCCGTGCGGACCTACAATCTTTCCGGCAGCAATGGCATAAAAGCCGCTCCCCGCCCCAAGGTCACCCACGGTCTGTCCAGTTTTCAGTCCGGCCTGGAAAAGAACCTTTTCTGGATTGATAAAATTTGTGTTTTTCATTTTATTATTTACTATATCTCAACCACCTGGTGAATGCCTTTTATATTTAAGGCTTTTCCGGTGTTTTCGTCTACATCTATGATAACATAACTCAATTCAGCGTGCGATGCGTCTTCCGGAACGTCATAAGGCACATGGGCTTTGTTCACGAAACGTTCCAGTGAAATTTCTTTTTTCATACCCAGCACGGAATCAGCCGGTCCGCACATTCCAACGTCTGTAATGTATGCAGTGCCGTTTGGTAGCAATTTGTAATCAGCAGTTGGTACGTGCGTATGGGTACCCACCAGCACGCTCACCTTGCCGTCAATGAAATGACCGAAGGCAACTTTCTCGCTGGTCACTTCCGCGTGCAAATCTACGAAGGTAGCAACGACGTCATCTGTTTTATTCTGCTGCAGCCAAGCCTGGAACTTATCAAACGGCGATTCGATCGGATCATGGAACTGCTTTTCCATAAACACCTGCCCCAGAAAATGTCCCAAAAGGACGATACCCTTCTTGGTTTCAATCTTTACCGCAGATTGGCCAGGGTATGTGTCAGGAATGTTATATGGCCGGGCAATCAGGTTTTTATATTTCTCAAAAGCTTCGTCAGACAATGCGCGTTTGGAAAAACCATGGTTACCGGAAGTGAAACCTTGGATTCCAGCCCTGATCAACTCTTCCAAAGTTTTTGTCGTGATACCTTTTCCATGTGCCAAGTTGTCGACATTTGCCAATACCAAATCCGGCTTCTCTGATTCCAATATGCCAGGAAGATTTTGCTTTACTGCTTTGCGGCCAGCCTCCCCGCAAATGTCTCCAAAAAATATAATTTTTAACATGTTTGTCCAGCGAGTCCTTTAGCGAGCGTATTCTATTACTCTTGTTTCTCTAATGACCATAACCCTAATTTCACCAGGATATTTCAGATCCTGTTCAATCCTATTTGCAATGTCACGGGCCAGTTTTGTGGCTGACCAGTCATCAACCTTATCAGGCTTCACAAAAACTCTGATTTCACGGCCGGCCTGGATTGCATACACGCGGTCAACTCCCTCAAAAGATGTGGCCACGTTTTCCAGTTCTTCCAAACGCTGGATATAGTTTTCATAAGTGTCGCGGCGGGCGCCTGGACGGCTGCCGGAAATATTGTCAGCCGCATCAACAATGGCAGCTTCAATAGAGGTATATTCCACATCGCCGTGATGGGATTCGATTGCATTGACAATCTTTTCGTTCAAATTGAATTTCTTGGCAATTTGCTTACCAATTTCAACGTGCGTACCTTCCATATCCTGGTCCAATGCCTTACCAATGTCATGGAGCAGCGCACCTTGTTTTACCGTCATCACATCAGCACCGACTTCCTCCGCCATCAAAGCGGCAAGCTTGGCCATTTCAACCGAATGCTTCAATACATTCTGGCCGTAAGATGTACGGAAC
>DASPNG010000011.1:0-4669 GCA_035626635.1 Binatia bacterium
AACTGAGCAGTGTTGCTTCCTTCAGCCGTGAGAGAATAGGGTAGAGAGTTCCTTCCACCACCAGCAGGTCAAATTCCTTGAGGCGGTTTAAAATGTCCGTGGCATATAATTCTGCGTCGGCGATTGAGAGCAGGACACAGAATTCCAGAATTCCTTTACGCAGTTGTGCTTTGGAATTCTCTATATAATTTTCCAGTTCCTTGGTCATAAGTTGTTGGGGTTTTTAACTGTACATCTACAGTATATACCCCAGTACCTTTCTATGCAAGGTACTATGTGTGGATAAATAGAAAACTAGTTAAAACCGTTAATTTACTATAGAATTTAAGTTAACATGACTACTTTAGCACAAGCTAAGAAAGAATTGAACCGGCATGCTGACCCGGTAAAAGCAGAATTTCTTAAGAGGTTCTTCAAAACCGGAAAAGGCGAATACGCAGCTGGTGATATTTTTATTGGTGTAGTAGTGCCAAAAACCCGACTAGTTGCCAGGCAGTTTATTTCATTACCAATCAGGGAGATATTCCAGCTCCTCAAATCTAAAATCCATGAAGAACGGTTACTGGCTTTAATAATCCTAGATTTGAAATTTTCTAAAAGTTCAGACGCAGAAAGAAAATTGATTGTAACCAATTATCTGAAGCTTGCAGGAAAATACGTGAACAACTGGGACTTGGTTGATACCAGTGCGCCCTACATATTAGGTGCTTACCTTTTTAATAAGCCGCGCGGTATATTATATAAATTGGCGAAATCAAAAAATCTCTGGGAAAAAAGAATTTCAATTATCAGCACGCAATATTTCATCAGAAAAAATGATTTCACGGATACGATGAAAATTTCTGAAATACTATTGAATGACACTCATGATCTGATTCATAAGGCGGTTGGTTGGATGCTACGTGAAGTAGGGAATCGCTCAATCAAAACAGAAACTGCCTTTTTGAACAAATATGCGCACAAAATGCCCCGAACCATGCTTAGATATGCCATAGAAAAATTCCCGGAGAAGGACCGTATAAAATATTTAAAGAAAAAACAATGAAACCATGGTTTAAAAATTTCAAACCAATAAGCATGGAGGGCAAGCTTGTATACATCGCAGCCCTGATTTTGCTAGTACTGGATTTCAAAAGCATCGCTTCTGTCTCAGATTCTGTCAGTGGTACTTTGATAAACTTTTTCCCGCATGCCGGGTTGATGTTCTTAATTCTTGCGCTGATTATCAAAGCCCGATCGGAAAAAGATGTTCAGTCTGAGTAAGCAGGAAGAAAAAATATTCAGACGTTTGGACAAGCCAAAAAAGATCCAGGATTTTTTGGATACGTTAAGTATAAATTTTGAGCCAAAAGGTGATACCTGTTCGTCTCCCAGAGTTGTCCTGAAGCGGAAATCTGCGCATTGTATTGAAGCGGCAATATTTGCCGCGGCAGTAATGACCTACCATAGGCAATACCCGCTGTTGTTGGATTTGAAGGCGAATACAAGGGATTACGACCATGTTGTCTGTTTATTTAAGAGCGGAAAGTATTATGGGGCGATCAGCAAATCCAACCATGTAACCCTAAGATATAGGGAACCGGTGTACACATCTGTCCGTGAGCTGGCCATGTCTTACTTTCACGAGTATATCAACGATGCAGGGGAGAAAACCTTAAGGAGTTTTTCCAAACCACACTCCTTGAAAAAGTACGGCACAGAATGGGTTACATCGGCAGACGACCTTTGGGAAATTGCCAATGAACTTGATGAGATTAAACATTTCAATATCCTGCCAAAAGGTTTACGGCTCAGAAAAGCTGATAAAATTGAACTTTCCGCGGGAAAATTAATAGAATGGAAAAGTAGCAGCAAAAAATCTGCTAAAATATAAGCAATGAATAAAAATATACAGCGAGTTATAGCCCTTGTGGCACTATCCGGCCTGGCTTATTACGTTTATGCATACCAGCTAATGGCATGTAGCCAAACGTTGTCTTATGATATCGGGAACATTGATCCCCGTTTTGGTATTACGGAAGAAGATTTTGTTAAGCTTGCGCAGGATACCGAACTGGTCTGGGAAACACCTTTTGCAAAAGAATTTTTCAGGTATGACCCAAACGCAAAATTTAAAGTAAATTTGGTTTTTGACGACCGGCAGCAACGAACGATTGATGAAAAAAACAGCAGGTCAGAAATTGATTCTCAGAATGAAGCTTACCGTCAGAAAGTAAGCAATTATGAACTTCTTTTATCTGAGCAGCAGGCTGCCAATGAATCGTATGATGCCGCAATGGCTGCGTATGAGGCCAGATTGGCCAAATATAATGAGCAGGTGGACTATTGGAACGAAAACGGCGGCGCACCAAGCAGGGAATATACAGCGCTGCAAAGAGAGAAGGCAAGTCTGCAGCAGGAGGCAAGAAGATTGGAAAATCAGAGAAGTGCTTTAAACGCAAAAGTCACGCAACTGAACGCACTGGCAGCAGAGATTAATGTTACTGCAAAAAACCTTAATTATAATGTGGATGCATATAACGGAAAGTTCGGCACATCCAGGGAATTCGACCAGGGTTCTTACACCGGTGATGCAATAAATATTTATCAATTTAATACGAACGAAGACTTGAAGCTTGTCCTTGCACATGAGTTCGGACATGCGTTAGGCTTAGATCACATCGACGAACCTGAGGCGATCATGTATTATCTGATGGACGAGCAGAATATTGAAAATCTGGCGCTGTCTGAAGCTGACATGAACACCCTGAAGAGTAATTGTCATATTAAGTAACTATGGGAAGAAAAAACCAGGACATAAAAAGGAATAAGTGGATGATTTTCCTGCCAGGCGCACTTGGACTGGCAGGTTTGGTTGTCGCAGGTTTTTTGCTTTTCAATAAATCTGACAACCCACAAACAAGTAACTATAATGCGGCGAGCGCAATCCCTGCTACCGGCGGGAATGGCGAAACGGAAACTTTGGCTTTAATGAAGGCAGACGGTCCGGAGTTTGCCTCTTTGGCCAGCAAGAACGTCCAGGAAATTCACTCCACCTGTGAAGGAAAGAGTGTCCCATCTGAGAAATTCGAATGTTACGGTGCGGTGTTTGTGGCTTACATGAAAGCAAATGGCGGAAAGAGGACTTTGGAATTGCTGGACCAACTGCAGCTGAAAGGCGGATATGCGCAGAGCAACTGCCATCCGTTGTCACACCGGGTAGGAAACATCGCTCTGCATGTGTACGGAACTGTACCTAAGGCAGTTCCAGAGTACATTGCTGTGTGTCACTCCGGTTATTACCATGGGCTGCTTGAAGAATATCTGGCAACTGCAGAAAGCTATGAAAAAGGCGTGGCAGAAGTGTGCGGCACACCGGAAAACCAGGCGTATTTCAACTGGTTCCAGTGTATGCATGGCCTTGGCCACGGGGTGATGCAGTTTAGGGACAATGAAGTACCGGAAGCATTAAAAGACTGTGATATCCTGGATCCGCAAAACCAGTCCAGGGAAATTTGTTATGCAGGTGTATTCATGGAAAATATCACCTCTGACGAAAAGACCGGCCATCCTTCAAAATACCTAAAGAAAGAAGATCCAATCTATCCATGTAATGCCGTGGAAGACAAATATCGCGGAGCATGTTATTTCCTTGCCAGTTCACAGGTTTTGAAAATGAACGGCTGGAATTTTAGTGATACCTTCAAAGCCTGCGACAGTGCTGAAGAAAAATACAGGTATTTATGTTACCAGAGCTTAGGTCGTGATGTCTCAGGGACCAGTCACAGAAACAATGCACGAGTGAAAGAGTTATGTGAACTTGGTGTAACCACTTTTGGCAAGACTGAATGTTATTTTGGCGCTGCCCGTGATTACATCAACGAGCTTGGTAAATTTGATACTGCAATCGGCCTTTGTAATTTTATTGATCAGGGCTATCGCGACCGTTGTTATTCCGCTATTTTTTACGACATGCGCCAGTACGCGACCGGCTCAACTTTTGATGAGGTTTGCGCACAAATGCCAGAGCCTTATCGTTCACAATGCCGGGTCCAGCCAAGATCAAGCTAGTCTTGTCTTTGGTCGCCTGAATTGGTATACTGTCCCAGTAAGTTTTAACTAAATTTCTGATATGAAAAGATCCGGTGTTTACTTAAAGATTCTTGCAATAATTCTCTTGGCGGTAGTAGCTGGTGCGATTGCTCTACCAGACAGCAAAATCAACCTAAATCCGATAAAAATCCCGTTTGAAAGACAATATGATCTGAAGCTGGGTTTGGACCTCCAAGGGGGCACCCATCTGGTTTATGAAGCTGACATGAAAGATGTGCCCGGGGATGCCCAGGCCGATGCTATGAGTTCCGCAAGAGACGTCATTGAACGCCGCGTGAACGCTTTTGGCGTATCCGAGCCTTTGGTTCAGGTTTCCGGCAATAACCGTTTGATTGTTGAGCTTGCCGGAGTCAAAGACATTAATGAAGCGATTAATCTGATTGGCCAGACTCCTTTTCTGGAATTTCGGGAAGAAAATCCAAATCCGCCGGAACTTACTCCAGACTCTGAAGGGAATGTGGTTGTTGACCCAAACGCAATCTTTCTTCCTACTCAGTTGAGTGGAAAGCAGCTGGAACGCGCGGTGTTGGAATATGACCAGACAACTGGCGCTCCGTTGGTTGCACTACAGTTTAAC
>DASPNG010000012.1:0-2938 GCA_035626635.1 Binatia bacterium
TGAACAATGTTGGCCTGCTCGTACGTCTGAATGGACGAGAGGCGCCACTCCCTGCCGGAGCAAATCCGAACAACGGCGGCTACGTTGTTCATGTGAATGGAAAATGGATCGGCAGCGGGTCCGCACGCGAGATCTTATTGAGCCGTGGTGACACCTGGGACCTCTTCGATTGGAACGGTCGCAATCCCTAGGAGAGAATTCCTCCTCTCCTTTTATTTTTAAAACAACCGAATGAAAAAATTATTTACAATTTTAATTTTGTTTGGTGTAATTTTTTTCACCACACAAACTAATGCAGCCAATTTGTCACAAGCAGTTGCTACACTTCCTCAAAACGAAGAGTGGTCAATCATGTCACACGCTTCTCTGAATCAAAATGTTGGACAGTCATACTTGCGCTCCCCTCTCAACGGTGGATCAGCAACTGATTATGAAAAAAGAATTTTGGCAATTACATCGCAGGGACAAAACGCGCGCACGTTCGCATCCCAAAATTTCATTTCCATTCTCTTAAGTAAATTCGATGGAAACCAAATGGGTGACCCAACTTTGGTTAACGATGATATTTTTGGAATCCTTGCGTTGAAGTCTGCCGGTGAATCCGGAAACGTGATTAATAAGATGCGCGCCTTTATCTTGTCAGAACAAAATTCTGATGGCGGCTGGTCCTTCTCCACTTCCGGATCATCTGATTCAAACACAACTGCAATGGCAATCGCTGCACTGCGTGCAAGTGGAAGTGTTCCGGGAAATGCAGTTGTTTATCTGAACAGCACACAGAATTCTGACGGTGGTTATGGTTACACTCCGGCTATGGATTCAGATGGCGCGTCAACTGCTTGGGCGATAATTGGTTTGCGGTCAGCGGGACAATCAGTTCCACCAAATGCAATTTCATTTTTAGAATCATTACAGACAAGCAACGGATCATTTAAATGGAAACCTAATGATGGCAATAGTTCGAGCCTGGTCACAGCTTATTCCGTAATCGCCTTATCCGGCAAAACTTTACCCATAAGAACAGTTGCTAATAATCCTCCTGCTCCAAACCCGACCCCAAATCCGGTCCCAGCTCCAAATCCGCCACCTCCAGCTCCAGTACCTGCCCCAATTCCTGTTCCGCCGCCTGCCTTGCAACCAACACCACCACCAGCGCCGCCAAATCCTAACCCAGTTCCAACTCCCTCTCCTGTCACCATTACCAAGCCTACTTCAACTACTCAAACCACGCATTACGTCACTATTTCCTATCCGGATAACAAAATATATGTCGGCAATGTCAGCACGGCTGATTCCAGAGCAATCAGTACTCTAATAATCGCAGCACAGCAAATAAATTTATTATATGAAATACGAAATACCTCGTTCGGCCAGTTCGTCCATACAGTGAACGGGTATGCGCCGTCAGGCAGCTCGGGTTGGCTGTATGCGGTAAATGGCAACATTCCAAGTGTTTCCGCCTACGATTATAACCTTCAGCCCGGAGACCGGGTTCAATGGTTCTATGGTGACGGAAATACGCAACCATATTAAGGTATCCACAACCAGGCTATTGACCCTATATTTAATGGTTTCTAAAATAATATTTACTATTAAATATAGTATATGGAACTCACCAAAGAATATTTCGACAGGGCTTTGAAGAACAATACCAAGAATTTGCTTAAAAAGCTGGTTACCAAGGAAGAGTTCGAAAAACGAATAGATAAGCTTGTCACCAAAGAAGAATTTGAGAAAAGATTAGACAAGCTCGTTACAAAGGAAGAGCTAAACAACAGGCTTAATGCTCAGACTATAGAATTAAAGGCTTATACCAAAGAGCAAATAGATGATCTGGCCAGAATGACTAAAAAAAGTTTTGATCACGTTGATGAGCAACTTAGTGAAATAAGCACCCGACTGGATGTTCGTGAAAAGATAAAGCAATTCGACAAAAAATTCCAGAAACTGGAAGACGCTCTCCATATAAAACTCTAACCCGCTTTATGCGGGTTAGTTATTTGGCAGGACAATAAAAAACAGTTCCGGCTCAATCCAGTCAGCGAAGCTCACCCGAAGGTGATACCAGATTGAGTCAGAACCGTCTGTAAGCATATTACTAGGCATTCATTTTCCTTGCACTTGTAAATTTGTACCAAAAACTGGAATTATTGCTAGCATTTTTGTGCAAACAAAAACACACTGTTGAAAGCGTGTAAATTACAAGTATCTGTGTTTGTTTTGCGAGCAATTTGTTTCCGAAGGACTTCCGCAGGCACATTTGTGCCGAGGACCGTCCTGAGGAAGCTAATTGCGAGCACCTCCAACTCAAAACCTCGGAATCCCGAGGTTTTGCTATTACTCAATATATGAGTAGTTCATATTTGGTCCCGGCTATAAGCCCGGATCCTATTGATAGTCATCCTTTATAAGCCCACTATATATTCCTTATAAAGAAAACTATTATGACCTATTGAATTGTTAATCCCCTCACCTCCTTCATATTTCTGCTTCTGCAGAATTACTACTATTGGGTAATTACATTCTTCCTTATATACGGGTTAGCAACAATAGACTCCTTGCACAAAGAAACTACCCGCTCCAGGCAATTCCTTTATCATTAACGTACAAAAATTTCACCGTCCAAAGGCAATGGCATCTGGCGCGTAATCCTGAGTGTGGACAAGCAGGCCGGGACGGACAGTAAACTCCCCGTATTTGTCATTTATCCGATCAATCGAGTCATTCAAGTCTTTTACCCCCGGACCAAACAATAGTAACTGCTCATTTCTCTGACTTAAACTGAAAAACCCAACGGCCACATGCGACACTTCTGAATGGAAATTCCAGTTTCGCCACATCTGCAGGGCTTCCTGGTATAAATCCGTCCCGCTTTCCACTTCATAATCCAACTTTTTTGACTGATGGTAACCACTCCCGTCTGCCAATGACACGGAAA
>DASPNG010000013.1:0-4412 GCA_035626635.1 Binatia bacterium
GGTAAAGTCGAGCAGATTGAAGTTACTCCCGGCAAAGCAGTTTTCATACCGCGGGGCGTGGCAAATTCCTTCCAGACTTTGGAACCGAATATCTATTACAGTTATCTGGTCAATGACCACTGGTCAGCGGACCAGGCCAGCAGGTATAAATTTGTAAATCTTGCAGATCCTGACCTGGCGATCCAGTGGCCTATCCCGCTTGCTCAGGCAATCATTTCGGAAAAAGACCAAAACCACCCATTTTTTAAAGACGTAACACCAATATAACCATGAAAGTATTGATACTGGGCAAAAACGGGAACCTCGGCAATGAATTGATGGGTGTATATTCTGACCTCAGTCCAACCGGCTGGGACCGCGAAGAAATTGATGTGACTGATGAACAGGTGGTATGGGATATGATTTCAGAATTGAAACCTGACCTGGTTTATAACTGCACAGCTTACAATGCAGTGGATCAGGCGGAACAGGACCGGATAACAGCTGATTCAGTGAATGGTTACGCTGTGGGGAATATAGCCAAGGTTTGCAAATCGATTGGCGCTACTTTAGTTCATTTTAGTTCCGGTATGGTTTTTGACGGCAATAACCCGGAAGGATACAACGAGGACGACCTGCCAAACCCAGTCAACGCTTATGGCAGAAGCAAATTGCTTGGAGAAATGGAAGGCCAGGAAAATGCAGACAATATTTATATCATCCGTACCAGCTGGCTTTTTGGCAAACTTGGTCCTGGTGCAGCCAATAAAAAAAGTTTCAGCGACTTGATGATTGAGAAGGCCAAGAACAAGGAACAGTTGCAAGTGGTTGATGATGAGATTGGAAAGCCAACATACACTTTGGATTTGGCACAAGCAGCGCGTGCGATTGTAGAGGAAACAAAACCGTTCGGCATATACCATATCACAAACAGCGGATCCTGCAGCCGGTATGATTGGGCAAAGGAAATATTCAAGATCAAGAATATGGAAGTTGAAATTGAGCCGGTGAAAGGAATAACCTTGGCGCGACTGGCAAAGCGCCCGCATTATGAGGTGATAAATAATACTAAATTTCTGGAGTTGCGGCCGTGGACAGAAGCGTTAACTGAATTCTTGCAATGAAGGGGATAATTCTTTCCGGCGGCAGCGGGACAAGGCTTTACCCTCTGACCAAAATTACCAGCAAGCAGCTATTGCCGGTATACGACAAACCAATGATTTTTTACCCGCTCCAGACATTATTGGATGCGGGTATTAAAGATATCCTGATTATTGTCGCGCCGGATCGGGCGGGTGATTTTTTGCGATTGCTTGGTTCTGGGAAGGATTTTGGTGTCAGGTTTTCATATGAGATCCAGGACAAGCCGGAAGGAATCGCCCAGGCTTATACTATTGCGGAAACTTTTATTGGTGATGACAGCGTGTGTCTGATTTTAGGGGACAATATTTTTGAAGATGATTTCAGCGAGACAATCCGAAATTTCAAATCCGGCGGCCTGGTATTTGCAAAAGAGGTGCCGGATCCTGAACGGTTTGGCGTCATTAAATTTGATGAAAGCGGAAAAGCTGTTACAATTAAGGAAAAGCCGCAGGAGTATTTGTCGAGCTTTGCGATGACAGGTTTGTATGTTGCGGACAACCGCGTGATAAAAATTGCAAAAGAGCTGAAGCCTTCAGCCCGCGGCGAACTGGAAATCACTGACGTATTTGACTGGTACCTGAAACAAAATGAATTGATGGTTGAGGTTGTAGAGGGTGACTGGATAGACGCCGGGACATTCGAGTCGTTGCGCAATGCCTCTGAACTCGCCCGAAAGAAAAAACTAAGCAAAAAATAGTGGATTCATTCCGACAAAAAACAATTTCGGTTGTTATCGCGACAATCGTCACATATTTCAGTTTTCAGTCACTGGATTTGATTCTTAGTATCTACCAGGTCCGCACGTATTTTGTGGTTTCATGGTACGTGTACGCCTTTCATATTTTCTGGCTGACTTTCCTATTTGATTTGCATTTGAAAACTGATGGCCATTTTGACCGGGCGCGAGGCCGATTTAACGGTGTTAGGTTGTTTTTTGAAGCTTTTAAATCAAGAGTCCGGCACTTATACCATTGGTCATACCTGAAGCATTATTTGAATTACCTGATACTGCCAAGCGTTTTTTATTGGAGCGTGATTATCCTGATGCACCTGAATCCTTTTTTTGAGTTGTTCAAAGATGTTTTGATCATTATGGCTACCGGCGCATTGGTGGTTGTATATTGGTTCTTCAATATTGCATTTAGCCGGAATATGGAATTGCACAGGACTGGCTTGAAAGTTCTGGCTCTGGTTAAAATACTGGCTGCAGTATTTTCTTACACCACATTAATGGCTGTTGGATGGTACTACGGGATTAATCTGATCGTTCTGTTGCCAGTGGTCTTCATTATCACTTCACTCCTGCTTTACCAGATGCTCTTCCAACACAAGCTGGTTAACATTTCAGTTTATCCGGCAATAATAATGTTCAGTATATTGCTGACACTGGTGTTTACGGTTATTTATCAGGGTTGGAACGTGAATTATTATACTGCGGGGCTTATGGTCGCTGTTGTTTACAATACCTGCTGGGGAGTGCTTCATCAGTATCTGGAAAAGACTTTAACCAGGAAAGTTCTTTGGGAATACATTTTCATGATGGTAGTGCTGGTTTCCATCATCCTTTCCACCCATGATTTTCAAGGCAGAATTTAAAACCCCCTTTACGGGGGTTTTTATTTTATAGTAATTACGATTGTATAGAGCAGGGTAGTTTCCCCGATCTCGTATACTTCGATTTCAAAATTTTCTTGGGCAGTGAAGTATATCGTTTTGGTTTCGCGGGCTTTGATCTGCACTGGTTCAAAGTATGTGCTTCTGAATTCCAATCCTTTTTTCCCGTAAAGAGAATCTGCCCTAAGCACCAGATTCACTTTATTATCTTTCAGTACTTCTACGATACCTGGTTTTGCAGAGAATTCACTTACCTCCAGAATATATGTCTGGATTTTTTGTTGTGGTGAGGTATTGAAGCTTGGTATTGGCGTTGGAGTTGGCGTTATTACAGCCGACGGAGGAGTCTGGTTAGTGTTATTTTCTGGTTCAAAGCTTGATTTTTGGTCAGGTATTGTATCGTTTACCTCAACTAAAAGATGTTTACTCTGCTCATTGGTGTAATATGCCAGGGCTCCCAATGCCATCAGCACCATGAAAACTCCAATATATGCTTTTTGTTTGTTGCTGATCATATCCAGAGAGTCAAAAAATTTGTTACAGATACCAGTAACAGCATCAGGGAGTGCGGACTGGATGGAATATTTTCTCTTCTTGCACGGGCTTTGTGAATGATGATGGAATCTACGACAAGAAAAAACGTGTAGAGTGCAGCAAAGAATCCCATTAATATTTTTAAGGAAGTCAGACTGGAACTATCTGCAGTTGTAACAGGTGAATTCACTATTGGTTTAGGGTTTTGTAGGGGTGTAGGTGACGGAGTTGGGTCAATTGCCGTTGGAGTCGGAGTCGGACTAGGGGTCGGTTCTGGGATTACCGGTGTTGGTTGCGGTGTAGTTTGTGAAGGAGTTGGTGTAGGATTTGGTCTGGTTGAGGGTGCTGGTGAGGGTTGTGGTGTTGGAGTTGGTGCAGGAGATTGGCTAGGGGTTTGGGCAGGTGTAGGGGACGGTGTAGGAGATGGAGACTGCTGGGCTTTAAATAATGAGCCAAACAGATTCGTGATTAAATAAGTAGAATGTCCTGCTTCAAATTCGCCAAAGACTGCGGACATCCCCTGGTCTTCAAATTTTTCATTCAAAATGTTGGCGCGGTGACCTGGGCTGTTCATCCATGCATTCACTACAGCCTCAGACGTACTAAAATCCATAGCCAGATTTTCACCCAAAGACTGGTATGGTTTATACCCCTGTGCTTCAATAACAGGCCATACATAATCACCATCAGGATTGACGTGGGCAAAATAGCTGCGTTCGATCATGTCCTGGGACTTGATATTAGCGGCAGTATTCAATTTGGAGTTTATAATCAAAGCAGGAAGCAGGCGATTGGTCCGCTCTTCATTTACAAGATTCATTAACAATTGGTTATCAATACCAGATGCGCTTGTTGCCATGTAGGACGGCAGGAAAGCTCGTAAAGCCCAAATGCTTAACACAAAACAGGCCATTGCGGTTTTGGTTAAAATCCATGGTCTGTATCCGTTTTCCGGGGAAGCTATTAAATAGTGCTTTAGTTTCATTCTTGTTTAGAATATACAATATTAAGTTTAAACTAGTATCATTTTCTTGGCAAAATAACTTTATGTTAAATGCTATGATTAAGTATACTAATAAGGTGATTATCTTGACTTTAGGGCTACTTTATGATAATATGTTGTGTCCGTAACACATATGTCA
>DASPNG010000014.1:0-11584 GCA_035626635.1 Binatia bacterium
GTAGCGGAGTTCACTTTCCTGGGCGAGCTCGTAGCGCATGTAGCCGGCGGTCGCGCTGATGAACTTGTTGAACCGCCAAGACGTTTCCAGCTCGAAGTGGTGCACGTCACCGACGAACCCCCGAAGGATCTCGGAATCAAAAATGATTCCGGTTACGGGGTTTACGCTGCGTGGCTTGTCTTCGATATTCCCGCCGATGTCGAGTTTTGTCGACACGGTCAGCTGTCTCAATGGGGTCGCAGAAACCGTGAGAAATCTTTCACTCGGCTTCCAGCGCGTGCTGTAACGAATGATGTCCGGAGTGTTGTTGTCGTACGACCTCTCCAGGGTGCTCGCAGCGGTCGTCTCGATGCCGACGGTGATGCTCTTGCCGATCTCCTTGGCCGACATGAGTGTCTGCGCTGTGGCGCCGAGTGCGCACACGACGACGAGGATGCCACCAAGCACTCCAATGAGGATCGCGCGGTTGTACTTGCTGTTCATCTGCTGACTCCTTGAAAGTCTTGCGTTGACGAATTGCTTCAGTCTCGAACCCTCCGTTTAGGTTCTAAAAAACCCGCCGGAACAAATCTTGTTAGAAAGTTCACAGCGGGATAATTCTGATAGCTCAGAGCTAATCCGCTAATAACTTTCTCCTGGAAAGCCATTTTGTTGGTGGTCGATTTTAACGGGTAATAATACCACTTTCTGGCACTTTTGTCAATGCTGTGCTGCTGGCTGTTGTGAGAACATAAAAACCGCCTTTTTGGCGGTTATTTTCAATAAATTTTTATTGGGTTGCTTTTACCAGCTCCAGGGATATTTTCCTGATTTCTTGGTCATCATTTGTTTCCCCTAAAATTCTGATTAGTCTAGTGATGTTCGATAAGTTATCCGCAGTTTTTAGGTCTGCCAAGAAGGCGCCTTTAATCCCAAAATATGCTTCCAGAGCAGACAGCTTTTCTTCCGGGAGGCTGGTCAGCGCTTCATATAACAGAGGTTCGTCTTGGATTTCTTCCAGCGCGCTAACCAGCTCTGCTGAGTAGTCGCGCTTTTTTGGGAGATCATTGATCTCTATCTGGTTGGAGATTCCGGCTTTTTCAGGATCTGCCTTATGCTCATTAAATTTTGCTCTTCTGGCCATTTCTTCGGCAGCATCTCTTCTAGGATCGCTGCTGTGGCCAATTTCTATTCGTGACATATATTTTTCTTTGGTGCCGCGGAAAGGAGTCGAACCTTCATGACCTTGCGGTCGCACGCACCTGAAGCGTGTGCGTCTGCCAGTTCCGCCACCGCGGCACAGTTATTGAAGTCTATCAAAAAAAAGACCCTGAAACAAGTCAGAGTCTATTTGGTTTCCAGGTACCATTTGTTGACGTTGAGGAAGCGTTCTGAAGGCTGGATGATCGTTTCAAAATCAAGCCCCTGTAGCTTACCCGGCACATTGTAAACGTAAACTACATTATTCAAGAATACAGCTGGTAACTCATTGGTGATAATATTCTGGAACTGATGATAGTTTTGAGAACGGACGTTTGTGTCTGAAGTCTGGCGTGCTGTAGTCAGCAGCCGATCCGCTTCTGCGTTGCTGAACCCTGAAAGGTTTAGTCCCGGATCACGCGCCTGGGATGAATGCCAGAACGGGTAAGGGTCAGGATCAGCACCGGTGTTTTCAAAGAAGAGCAGTGCGTCAAAGTTCCGGGACCGGATATAATCCTGCTGCAATTCCTGTGGAGAGACAATGATCAAATTTACTGTCACCCCAATTTGCTGCCATTGTTCCTGTAGAATTTGTGCAGTCTTTACGTTTACTACAAAGTTATTGGTTGCCAGGTTGAACTCCAGGCGGCGGTTGTTTTTTGATCGTGTGTTGGTCGCCTGGTCCAGGACCCACCCTGCCTTATCCAATATGGAGGCGGCTTCCACGGTGCTGGTGTGAGTACGCTCGGCAATCTCTTTAGCATAGCCCAGGTTGCCTTCTAAAATTGGGCCGTATGCCGGTTTAGCATAACCCAAATATACTTCGCTGATAATATTCTCACGGTTAGTGGAGAGCCAGAGTGCCTGCCTGACAGACTTGTCCGCCAGGACAGCCGACTTAGGAAGATTAAAGAACACTGCTTGATATTGAGGAAGGTTAAACTGGTGCTGGTTGAACTTACCGTTGCTTTCCAGTGACTTGCGGTCAAACGGCAGGTATCCTAATGTATCTATTTCCCGTCCCTGAAAGGCGTTAATCAGCCCGTCGTAATCGTTATAAAATTTGAAAGTGATTCGGTCTATATATGGACGGCCTTCGTGATAATTTTCATTCGATTTTAAGGTTAGGGAGCGGATCGTGCCGTCAGAAGTTTTTTTAATTTCCCTAAAAACGTAAGGTCCGGAACCGATTGGTCTGAGATTGTAATCGCTTAAGCGGAAGTTGCTCGGACTGGTATTTTCCCAAATATGCTTTGGGATAATCGGCAGAACAAAATTAGTGATAAAGGATGCTGATACTTCACGCAAGGTGAAAACAATTGTCAGGTCATCCTTCTTTTCTACTTTCACCCGACCCCAGTTAGTGCGGAGAGGGGATTCATAATCTGCGTTCTGGATTGTTTCAACCGTAAAGATCACGTCATCTGCCTGGATGGCTTGTCCGTCATGCCACCTCAGGTTTGGTTTCAGCTTCATGGTGTAAACTTTTTGGTCTTCGGAAACTTCCGGCAATTCTTCAGCCATATCCGGTACCAGATTCAGTTCATCATCAAATTTTAGCAGCTGCGCGTACACAACTTTAGATAAGTCAGAATCCACGCTGCTTGCCGGCGCGAGAATAGGGTTGATGAACTGTGGCTGGCCAACCAGGCCTTCGACAATTTCGCCGCCGTAGTCAGGAGTATTTCCTTGGGTTTTTCCGGCGTAATTGTAAATCAAAAATCCGCCGGCCAGAACAATAACCAGGCCTAAAGCGGATAATGCGTAAAAATCTCTTTTGTTAAAACTTTCCAGAACCAGTGGAATTTGGTTGCGTCTAACACTTGGCAGTAATCTCAAACCTTGCCCGACGCGAACTAAGTAACTTTTTATACTGGAAAGGAAATTGATCATGAAGCTAAGCGAGGAACAAAACCACAACGCTCAATCCGGCAAAAATTACTGCCAGAATAACTGTTGTATAGTGGACACCTTTTGCCAAACCGCGGCGTGAGCGGTAAACATTACCTTCACCGCCGAAAACTGTTGAAAGGCCACCTTCTTTTTGTTGCATTAAAATTGTGATGATCAGCAATACATCTACTGCAATCAGAATGAAAGTGAGAATATCTCTAAGATTTTCCATAAAATTGGTTCGTAAATTTAACTTCAATATTTTGCCAGAAGAGCAAAGATAAGTCAACAGCTTGGTCAGAGCGAAGCTTTGATTTTCTCCGCCAGTTTACTCCCAACAATTGCCGATAATTCAGTTAAGCTGGCTTGTTTGATTCTGTTTGCGGAGCCAAATTTTTGCAGGAGCTGTTTTTTCTTGGCTGGTCCGATGCCTTGAATTTGATCCAGTGCAGAGGACAGTGAACTTTTTGATCGTAGTTTGCGGTGATAGGTGATGGCAAAGCGGTGCGCCTCGTCTCTTATGCGCTGGAGTAAAAATAAAGCGATGGAATTGTGGGGCAGTAGGATTGGATCGGTTTTTTCCGGTAAGAATATTTCTTCGATCCTTTTTGCCAAGCCTATGATTGGGATAGACTGTCCGTATTCTTTGAGAACTGACACTGCGGTTGAGAGTTGTCCTTTTCCGCCGTCGATTATGATCAGGTCAGGCATTGGCCATTTTTTGGTACTGTCATCTCCCAATGATCGTTTGAACCGCCTTTCCAACATTTCACGCATCATGGCAAAGTCATCTGGAGTCTGCTTCCGGTTTATTTTGAATTTACGGTACTCATCTTTTTTTGGCCTGGCATAATCAAACACCACCATACTGCCCACAGCATTGGTTCCCTGGATGTTTGATATATCAAAGCATTCCATCCGGCCAGGTAATTTTTCCAAATCCAAAACTCTTTGCAGCTCCTTCAGAGCGGCGAGCAGCCTTGCTTCTTCCAGCAAAGCTTTATCTGATTGCGCTTCCAGGTATTGTTTGGCATTATCCTGGCCCATTCTCATCAATTGCTTTTTTACACCGGCGGAAGGAGTCAGAAATTTTATTTTCCGCTTGTAGTTCAGCTCTTTTGCTCGTACATATAGCAGCCGGATGACGTCTTCAGTGTTGAATTTTTCCGGCACCAGAACTTCTTGGGGCAAACTTGTGGCATCCAGATAGTATTTTGTAAGGAAACTTTCTAAAACTTCCGCTTGGCTGACCTGCTTGGTGTTCTCAATGATAAAGTTCTCCTTCTGGATGAGTTTCCCTTCACGGATGCGGAATAAATTAATGGAGGCAACTGTGGGTTCCATGTGAACACTGAACAGATCCTGGTCGATCTTCTTAGGATAGACCAGTTTTTGCCTTTCCAATACACGGTTTAAGGCAAAAATTTGATCGCGGACCTTGGCAGCCTTCTCGTATTGCTTATGCCTGGCTAAAAATTTCATTTCCCCCTGCAGCTCTTTCAAAATTTCCGTCTGTTTTCCTTCCAGGAAGTTGATGATTTTAGCAATACTGGTTTCCCGATACTCTTTTGGAGAGATTTTTCCAAAACATACGCCCGGACATTTCTGGATGTGATAGTAAAAACAAGGTTTGCTTCCCACCTTGATATTGGCGCAGTAGGGGAAGATGTTCCTGAGCATCCGCAAAGTGTTTTTTGCGGAAAGCGAATCAGTGTACGGACCAAAGTATCTGGCGTTTTTGTCTGTAATTTTCCTCTCGTATGTTATGGTCGGGATTTCATCCTGGACGTTTACTTTTATAAACAAATAGTTTTTGTCATCGCGCATGCGGACATTGTATTTTGGATGCAGTTGTTTGATGAAATTGTTCTCCAAAACCAGACTTTCAACTTCGTTATCCGTAACCACATAATCCAAGTCCCGGATTTTGGAAATCATGGCCTGGATGCGGGTGGAGTCTGCACCTGCGTCCTTTTTGAAATATGAGGAGACGCGGTTGCGGAGGTTTATGGCTTTTCCCACATACAAAAGCAGTCCGGCTTCGTCCTTGAACAGGTAGACGCCGGGTTTGCGGGGGAGCTCTGCTACTTTTTGTGCGACTGCTTTAGACATATGGGAATTATAACTAATTTGTGGAAAATTAGCTTTTTGTTTAGTATACGTGAAATGGAGGTGGCTATGCTGACGGTTAACCGGTATACCCAGAACAAAATCGAAGCTCTGGTCACACTGGTTCTTGTGTTCCTCATTTACTATGTCGGACTTGTCGGGTACTCGCACGTGGTGGGTATCCCGGAATTGTCTGCCTTCCCTCTTGCCATTCCAATGTATCTGACCACTTTCGGAGTGGTTATGATTTTTGGGGAGTGGATGGATCAGAGCGAAAGATTCCTGGGAGACTTGAGGGATTTCATCAGGGTTTTGCTCATCATCGCAGTTCTGGTTCTCCCATGGGTGTTGGCCAAAATTGGTGTTACAGGGCAGATTTGGTCTGTGCCATATGCAGCCTTGCCGTTGATCACCCTTTTGGCGTACTTTGCTTGGTTTTTCTTCATCAGAGACTAGAAGGAGGAGAATTTTTTAGTAATCTTGGTAATCCAAGATTTTTTTATTTGAAAAAAGCACACTAGGAGAATTGCAGGACAAAGTCCTTCTTCTAGTGTGCGAGGTAGTGGCGGTCACATCAGTCGTCCCAGTCCTCCCCGATGGTACCGGGGGGAGCTTCTTCGGCTGCAGGTGTTCGTTCGATGATGGGATCGCTGATGTCCCTTTGTTCGTGAGGGACCGGTCCCAGGGCGTATTCGAGGCTGTTTTCGTGATCGCTATCCATGGGTCCTCCTGTGTCTTAATGCTACATCATTTTTATGTCACGTGCCAGCCACCTCCTATATATCCATAACTCTTGTCAGGGTTATGAGATTATTTTATACTGATGAATCCCAAAGGAGGGTTCATGAGCGAAACCAACGCAGCAGATCGTATTATCAAGAGAGTTGCTTTTCTGGAAGGAGACGTAACAAAGGATAAGATGAATCAACTGCGGACTGCCTGCATAAACTTTTCACAGCAGTCCGAAGACCCGATTTTGCTTGTGATCGATTCCATGGGTGGCGCATTGGATCCGGCACTTGCCTTCTATGACTTTATCAGGTTGTTCGATATCAATCTGCATACAGTCGCAGCAGGCAGATGTGGATCATCAGCCATACTTCCTTTCCTGTCCGGGAAAAAACGGATGATGACCAGGCACTCATGGCTATGGGTCCATAATGTGAGGAGGGACATCCAGGTGTTTGTGGGGGATGACATTAATCACATTAAACGGAAGATTGAAATCGATCTTGAAGAAACGATGATAGTTACCCAGCGGGTGATCAGTACGATCCAGGAACGCACAAATCAAACCTGTGAAGTAATCCAGAAGTTGATCAACGAGGGTCAGGAATTTAATGCCTACATCTCACCTGAGAAGTCTTTGCAGTTGGGGTTTGTGAATGAGATAGTAGATTCATTAACGTCGAGCAAACAGGGGTAGTTTAGATTAACCAGCCAAGGCTCTTGCCAGGGCGGTTTTTTTTATCTATACTGTTCTGGCTAAAAAGCCGTCGCCCGGAAGGGCGGAACGGCTCGTATCCTTATATCTAATTTTGAAACTTAAGAGTAACCCCTTTAACCTTCTTCATGACAGATAAAATCATTGTTCGCGGGGCGCGGGTTCATAACTTAAAAAATTTAAACATCGACATACCAAGGAACAAGCTGGTTGTAATTACCGGATTGTCCGGCAGCGGCAAATCTTCTCTGGCTTTTGATACTATCTATGCCGAAGGGCAGCGCCGTTATGTGGAATCACTCTCTGCATATGCCAGGCAGTTCCTGGGATTAATGGATAAACCAGATGTAGACAAAATTGAGGGTTTGTCGCCAGCTATTTCGATTGACCAGAAATCGGCCTCCCATAACCCTCGTTCAACAGTCGGAACTGTCACGGAAATTTACGACTATCTTAGATTATTGTTTGCGCGTGTAGGCGAGCCTCACTGTGCTGTTTGTGGCAAGAAGATTTCCGGTCAAACAGTCACCCAAATGGTTGACCAGATTGTGGCCTGGCCGGAATCAACCAAAATAGTCATTATGGCGCCAATGATCCGTGACCAGAAAGGGGAGCACAGACACCTTTTGGAAGAAGTGAAGAAATCAGGTTACCAGCGTGTCAGGATTGACGGTACGATCATGGATTTGTCAGAAGCGCTGAACCTGTCATTGGATAAAAAGAAGAAACATACTATTGAAGTTGTGGTTGACCGTATCTCTTTGGATTCCGGTGACCGCGTCCGCGTGGCGGATTCATTGGAAACAGCTTTGGATTTAGGGAATGACACTGTTTTGATCCAGAAGAATGAAAAAGAAGAAATTTTGCTTTCTTCAAATTTTGCCTGTCCGGACGGTCACATGAACTTACCGGAACTCAACCCAAGAAATTTCTCATTCAACTCACCGCACGGCGCCTGTCCGGACTGTACCGGACTTGGCACCCGCCTGGAAGTTGACCCTGAATTGGTTATTCCCAACGCCAAACTTACTTTGGCGGAAGGAGCAATCCGTCCATGGAGCAAAACTACCTCACGACTTTCCTGGTACGGCCGTGTCCTGCAGGCATTGGCAGAAGAATACGGTTTTTCATTGAACGCCCAGGTCCGTGACCTCCCTCAAAAAATGATGGAAGTGGTCCTGTACGGAACAGGTGACAAGAAAGTTAAGATTGCTGACGAAGGAGGTTATGTCAGGTTGACCAATTTTGAAGGTGTTATCCCAAACCTGAACCGCCGATACAAAGAAACTGATTCCGACTACATGCGTTCTGAAATTGAGCAGTACATGCGCGTGAAAACCTGCCCAACCTGTAAAGGACAGAGGCTGAAACCGGAATTTTTGGCAGTCACCATCAACCAGAAATCAATTGTTGACGTCGCCAATATGAGCATTGATGATTCAGCAGCTTTCTTCAACGGCCTGCCTAAGCAGTTTTCTGAAAAAGACATGAAGATTGCCAATCAGATCCTGAAGGAAATTATTGCCCGGCTGCAATTTTTGCAGGACGTGGGTTTGAACTACCTGACGTTAGACCGTTCTGCTGATACTTTATCCGGCGGTGAAGCGCAGCGTATCCGGCTGGCTACCCAAATCGGTTCCGGATTGACCGGCGTTTTGTATATTTTGGACGAACCATCCATTGGTTTGCATCAACGCGACAATGACCGGTTATTGAAAACTTTAAAGAACCTCCGCGATCTGGGAAATACCGTGATTGTAGTGGAGCATGACCAGGATACCATCGAAGCCTCTGACTGGGTCATCGATATCGGTCCAGGGGCAGGCAAGCACGGCGGGGAATTAGTTGCAGAAGGAACTCCGTCGCAAATCCATAAGGATAAAAATTCTATCACCGGAAAATATTTGTCCGGCAGGGAAGAAATTCCAGTGCCGAAAACCCGGAAAAAAGGGAACGGCAAGACTTTGAAGGTTGTCGGCGCAACTGAACATAATCTGAAAAACATTGATGTAGAAATTCCTCTAGGGAAGTTTGTGGCCTTAACCGGTGTTTCCGGGTCTGGAAAATCCACTTTACTGAATGAGATTTTAGCCAAAGCCCTCTCCTCATATTTCTTCAACGCAAAGGATGCTCCTGGCGCGCACAAGAAAATTCTCGGAATTGAAAACATTGATAAAGTGATTGCAATTGACCAGCAGCCTATTGGCAGAACTCCAAGATCTAACCCAGCCACTTACACCGGCGTCTTTACATATATAAGAGATCTGTTTGCTGCCACCCAGGAAGCAAAGATGCGTGGTTATAAGGCAGGACGGTTTTCCTTTAACGTGAAGGGTGGCCGATGTGAAGTTTGTGGCGGTGATGGCGTGATCAAAATTGAAATGCATTTCCTTCCAGACGTTTATGTGACCTGCGAAGAATGTAAGGGTAAGCGATACAACAAAGAAGCACTTGATATCCACTACAAAGGGAAAACTATCTCTGATGTTCTTGAAATGACTGTTGATGAAGCACATATCTTCTTCCGTTCCGTGCCGATGATTGCCAAAAAACTGGAAACACTGTCTTTGGTGGGTCTGGGATACATGCATTTGGGACAACAGGCCACAACTTTGTCCGGTGGTGAAGCGCAGCGTATTAAACTTGCCACTGAACTTGCCCGATCTTCAACTGGCCGTACACTATATATCTTGGATGAGCCGACAACTGGTCTGCACTTTGAGGATGTGAAGAGGCTGTTAGGAGTATTGAACCGACTGGTAGAAAAAGGAAATACAGTTTTGGTAATCGAACACAACCTTGATATCATCAAGAACGCCGACTGGCTTATTGATTTGGGTCCTGAAGGCGGCGACAAAGGCGGAGAAGTAGTTGCAATTGGAACTCCTGAGGATGTGGTAAAAGCAAAGAAGAGTTATACAGGGCAGTATTTGAAAAAATTGTTGAAATAAAATAAAGCCGGACCTTAAGTCCGGCTTTTTATGTTAGAATTAAATATATGTTAAACCAATTAGACAATTGGATGAGAGGGTTTCTGGCAAAGTGGGGTACTACATTGCTTAGAATTTCTTTAAGTGTAGTATTTGTCTGGTTTGGTCTGCTGAAAATTTTTGGAGTGAGTCCGGTGGAAGAGCTGGTGAATTCCAGTTTTGGTTTTCTGCCTTTTGAATTTCCTTTTAAATATTTGGGAGTGATGGAGGTTGCGATTGGTTTGGGTCTGTTGTTCAAAGTCGCCCTTCGAACAACTTTAGGCCTAATGTGGTTGATGCTGATTGGAACTTTTACAGCGGTATTTTTTAATCCTACTTTGTTTTTCAGCGGCAATATTTTTTTACTCACCACTGAAGGAGAGTTTGTCATCAAGAATTTGGTATTGTTGTCAGCAGGTATGGTGATTGGCGCTTTTGAAGTCAGGCCAAGAAAATGAGCAAACTGTTTTATCTTTTAACTTCATCATACTTCTTATTGGCGCCTGCGATTAGTTTCGCACATGGCTTAATTCCGGATGAACATCCTGAGAGTATTTCTCTGACAGAGTATATTGAAATTGGGGGATTGGCCCTGGTCAGCATTGGTATGATCCTGTTTACCGTCAACCGGTTAAGAAATGAGCGGAAAAAAGAAAAAGAATAAGAAAACTCCTGAGTAGGTCAGGAGTTGTTTAATATTTTCCAGGCTTCGTCTTTAATTGGTTCAATTTTTCTTTCACTGGTTTCCACCCGCATAAACTCTTTTATCTTGGCGAGCAATACAAATGGATGCTGATGGTGGTAGTTGCCGTAGAAAATGTACTCAATTTTTACTTGCATGTCTCTTGGCATGCTTTTTTCTATTTGGTTAGCCAGATAAGTGGGGCAGAATAAGTAAATGCTTTGCACATCATTCTCCTGAACTATTGTGCCGGCAGCATCAGACAACTGTTTAATGAATGCCCGGGTGGTTTCTTCGTCCTGTGACTCATACACGGATCCGGAACCAAAAGTTCTCCCGCCTCCCCGTTGTTCAAAGTATCCTTCACGGTCAGTAAATTGCGGTTTCTTCAGTTTTATTCCCGGCGTCTGTCTGACATGTTCGTTACTGGACAGGTAAAAACAGGCTTCTTGTTTGCCGGCGGTTATAAGTAGGGTATTTTTCCGGAAATGTGGCAGGTGGTTAGAAATTTTCATAGTCTAATCTTAGTCTGTTTCATTTCCCCTTGTCATCATCATAAGAACCAAAAGTTAAGGCGTAGGGATAGCGGTATGTACTAAAATTTAGGAATTCTTAACAATTTGTTTAAACGCCTAAGTAGGCAGGGTAATTTGCCAATAAATTTGTGTTTTTCCCACATTGTCTTGCTTTTCCGGATAAAATATCTTACAAACGTAAGCATTAGCTTTAAAAATGATATGCAAAAAAGAATGTATGCCTTGTTTGTAGGTATTGTTGCAATGTTTCTTGTGGCGGGTTCGGCTTCCGCCCAAACCGCAGGTACAATCTCTGGTTTGAAATGGGAGGATGTGAATGGGGATGGTGCGCTGCAAAGTTCAACTGAAGGTGGAATGTCCGGTTGGACCATCTATTTGGATACGAATAATAATGGTCAGCTGGATGTAGGGGAAATTTCCACAACGACTTCGTCTGATGGCGGGTACAGTTTTTCAAATTTAGTTTTTGGAAATTACGTGGTCAGGGAAGTTAACCGTGCCGGATGGAAACAAACTTCTCCAAGCTCAGGTAAATTTGAGCTGAGCTTGAATGCAAATTTAGCCTCACATTTGGGAATCAGTTTTGGTAACCAGAAATTGCCGGAAGATGATGGGTGTGGTTCCGGTTCAGGTAGCGGATCAGGCAGTGGTTCAGGTTCAGGTAGCGGATCAGGCTCAGGATCTTGCGGGACCGGTTCAGGTTCTGGTAGCGGTTCGGTGGGTCCTAGTCCGTCACCATCTCCGGAGCAGGGGGGCGGTGGAGGAAGCGTGG
>DASPNG010000015.1:0-4121 GCA_035626635.1 Binatia bacterium
GAAAACCACGACGTGGACGAGCTCTACGTGGTGAAGAGCATGCACGAACGGAAGAAGCTGATGTCAGAGAAGGCAGACGCCGCCATCGTCATGCCCGGTGGATTCGGGATGCTGGACGAGCTGTTCGAATTTCTCACTTGGACGCAGCTCGGAATCCAACACAAACCTTGCGGTCTGCTGAACGTGAACAACTATTTTCGTTTTCTGCTCGAACACCTCGACCTGTCGGTCAGAGAGGGCTTCATCCGCGCGGATCACAGACATATTCTGGCCGTGTACGATGAACCATACAAGTTGATCAGAAACCTTGCAGGTTGGACGCCGACGCACGCTGCATTCGGTCAGTACAGCCTTAGTTAATACCAAAAGCCTTGCTTTTGGTTTTTTATTTAGTTTTAAACAGTTTTTTGTTTCTATATTCTGTAATTGTCTGCTTGATCGTATCGTAGATAACTGGTAACTCAAGAAAATCTATTAAAATAGCAATCCAGGCCAGCCACGCGCCCCAAATGATGAATTCATTGCCGCTGAACTGCTCAACCACAAACTCATCCGTAATCCATAAGATGTGCAGCCATTGGGTATTGATGGATACCAGATAGAATAAGTGCTTTAGTGAATATTTTTTTCTGAGATGATGGAGGTAAACAAAAGTGGTGGTGACAATGGCAGGGATTTCTGTATAATCGAAGAAAATAGAAATCTCACCCCATATTGAATCCAGACCAAAAAAGCTGGTTCCGGTCAGCCGAAACAATACTACATCAGTAAACAGCCAATAGAGGTGAAACAGCTGCAAGGCAAACAAAAAAGACGCGATACTGACATTAATGGTAAAATGCCTTTGGTACCAGTTCCAGAACCGTTCCGATAAGTGTCCCATAAGAAAAGATTAATTCAACCCATATATCTTAACATGTTAGAGCGACTGCAAAAATTTATGTCCTCCGCAGGTGTGGCATCCCGAAGGCACGCCGAAGAGATGATCCTGGCCGGCCTGGTAAAGGTAAACGGCAAAACAGTGAAGGAGTTGGGAACCAAAGTAGATCCCTCCAAGGACAAGGTCACTGTCAGCGGAAGGAAAGTCGAGCCCCGCACCAGGCTTATCTACTTTGCCATGAACAAGCCCAAGCGCTGCGTTACCACCCGAAAGGATCCAAGAAAGAGAAAAACCGTCTACGATTACCTGGCGCCTGAGCTGAGAAACGTGGTTTGGCCAATCGGTAGACTGGATTTTGATACTGAAGGCCTGCTTTTGTTTACAAATGACGGTGATTTGACGCAGAAACTGACCCACCCTTCGTTTGAACATGAAAAAGAATATGAAGTGAAGCTGGATAAAGAGCTTAGCGGGGGAAGAATTGAGAAGATTGAGACTGGAATGATCATTGATGGCAAAAAAACATCCCCTGCCAAATTGAGGGTGCAGGGGACAACCGTTTACCTGACTATTCACGAAGGCATGAACCGGCAAGTCCGCAAAATGTTCGGCGAGTTAGGATATTCTGTGCGCAATTTGAAGCGAATTCGTATTGGAAAATTGAAATTGGGGAACATGACTTCGGGTCAAACAAAACCTTTTGACCCTAAAGATATTTTACAATAATCCGTTTTTGTGCTATAATTATTTCATAAGTTCGTTAGGTTTCTAGAAATAAAAAATAAACAAATAATGAATTATTCAAAAGTTTCGAACCTGATACTTAGGTATGGTTTAGCGTTAACCTATCTTTTTTCAGGTTATGACTTGATCGCACACCCAAGATCATGGTCATCATTTGTCCCTTATTGGATGGAAAGCCTCCTTCCTGTCGATGTTTTAACATACATCCAGTTCCAGGGCGCTGTCGAAATACTTTTGGCCTTAGCATTCATATCAGGTTTTTTATTACGTCCCGCCGCATTCATCTCAGCTGTAGAAATGGTCGGGATTTTGCTTTTGTATGGCATTGATGCTGTGACCTTCAGAGACTTGGCTATATTAGGCGGTTCTTTGGCTGTTTTCTTTGCCACTTTCTCTCCGTCAGCGCAAAAGACGGCTGTTGCTGCCGCTGAAAATACACCAGCAACTCCGCCAACTGCCAAAACGATTTCAGATTCACAGAAACGGTTGCGGATTATTTTGGTATCAGTAGCATTTGTCTTATTTTCGATAATATTGATCGGCCTTTTCTGGCTGTCAAACACTACTAAGGACCAGGCCGGCTGGCTGGCATTCTCATATGCCACGGGTTTATCCATGATTGTTCTGCCATGTACTTTGCCTTTGGCATTTGTAATTGTCCCGCTTGCCATGGGTAAAGATGCCAAAAAAGGATTGGCAATTGCCTTTGCTTTTGCAGTAGGCGTGACCTTAACTTTGAGCATGTATGGTGCGCTGATTGCTAAATTAGGCGAAGTTGTAGGCTTGGACCGTGCCAAAGACACAATGTATTTAATTGCCGGTATCTTTGCCGTAGTGTTTGGTTTTGGTGAACTGGGATTGATCAAATTACGGGTTCCTACATATGCCGGCGCTTTTCCAAAATTTATCCAGGACAGAAAAGACTGGCTGAAGGGTTTATTACTCGGTCTTTTACTTGGAAACGTTGGCCTTGGCTGTCCAAATCCGGCTTTCTATGTTTTGCTTTCGCATATCGCTACAGTAGGTAGTATGAGTACAGGATGGTTCCTGACCTTCATCCACGCTGTAGGCCGCGTCACACCATTGCTTTTGCTGGCAATTCTAGCAGTTTTGGGTGTTGATGCACTTTCTTATTTAATGAAAAAACGTGAAGCTTTGACCCGCGCCACTGCTTGGGGCGTGGTAGGAGTCGGTGCGTTTATCCTGTGTTTCGGTCTGCTCGGCCATGACTGGTATGTATACTCCGGTTTGCATTCGATTCTTGAATTAGTCACCCAGGAAGCATCTTTTGTTACTCAATACGCCAACCAATTCGGCGGAATTGCCCATTCCCATGGCTTGCCAGAAGGGAAGTGGCTTGGATTCGGTAATTGGTTATTTGTCACGTTAATTGTCATCCCAATCGCCTGGAATTGGTACAAGAGGAAAAAAGAAACACCAAAGGACAATCCAGAAACAGTCCGCGCCATGAAATGGTTTGGCGCCTACACCTTGATTCTCTGTATGTTCCTTTATCTGCTGTTCTCAGTCACAATCCCACATTGGTACAAATATCAAGTTGTGCCTGCCACTTCTCACCACGGGCATGAGATGGGTTCCGGTGAAACTGATGACCATGCTCATACACCAGGTACACCTACAGATCATGAACACACACCAGGCATGGATATGACTTCAATTGTCGAAGTCCGTATGAATGCCCCAGCTCAAGTTAGTCTGAACCGCTCAACGCAGCTGGAGTTCCAAGTTATAGATAAAGCAACCAGTCAATCGATCACCAACCTTGAAATCTCCCACGGCGAACCAATGCATTTGGTTGGAGTCAGGAAAGAAGATATGGGGCAATTCTTCCATATCCATCCTCAAGTTCGCGGCGATAGGTTTGTAGTCAACCATACATTTACTCAGCCAGGCACATATCTAATGTGGGCAGGAATTGTGTACGGTGGCATGCATATGAATCAGCCAATGACTGCTTTGGTTGTTGGTACTCCGCCTACAATAACAACGCCGCAAGACATGAACCGTCAATTGAGATTAGAAAATGATTTGGTGGTGACTTTGAAGAGCGCACCGCAATTGCATGCGGGAATGGCTCACCAGTTGGGTTTTGCCGTCACGGACGCCGGTGGCTTTGATGTTCCGTTAGGGGATTATCTGGAAGAGAACATGCATATTAATATTGTTTCTGAAGACGGCACATTCTATTCACATTTACATACAAACTACGGCATGATCGGCACAGACAGCCATGGCGGCGATCATGCGCACAGCGCTATTCCTTCTGGGTTCAGCTTGATTCCAATAGCTCAGGCTCAATCCGACGGCCATACTGACCATTCACACGGTTCTACTGAGAATGTGGCAGTGAATGAAGACGCTTTGTTCAATGAAAAGGATTTGCGGGTGCAGCTGACTTTCCCTAAACCGGGGAAGTATAAGGTTTTTGGCGAATTCGTGACCCGCGATAACCCAAACCAGGTCCGTTTGGCGCAGT
>DASPNG010000016.1:0-7378 GCA_035626635.1 Binatia bacterium
CAAACGGATCACTTTCGCCGCCGGATACGACTTCACCAAAAGCACAGGCGCTTTCCCCGCTCAACCAAATTGTTGAATATTTTCCACGAGTTATTGTGAATGTTCTCACTCCTAAATTCATACATCCATTCATGGCAGTACCCAGAGCGTTACCTCCTGCCGGATTGGTCTTTAACTCTGCCCGGGCCGCATCATCAAGATTTTTTTGGGCCCTTAGTTCGTTTGCTCCTATTGAAGGAGCTGATTGGGCATTACTAAACTGAGGTACTGATATCAGCAGTGCCGCTAAGGTGACAACTAAAAATGTGAATTTATTTTTATTCATTATTATACGCAAAGTTGAGTGCTTCCTTGTTGAGTCGTTTGTTGGCCAGTTACCGGATCTGTTACCACAACAGGAGTTGAACCGCTTAAGCATGCGCTTGGTGGAGGTGGCGGAGGTGTGGTAGCAGTTCTGGAGCCGATACAGTTTGGGGCAGAACCGCCGTAATTACAAATATCTAAAGCGCCGTCACCATTGTAATCATAGCCGTCAATCACACCATCAAAATCAGTATCCCTACCGTTTGCTGGATCTGTCCCGGCGTTAGCTGAGGCTGGAACATAGGCATTCGGATCTTCATTCAAAGTACCGCGGTTATTATCTAGGAACAGATTCTTAAATAACATGTTCCCTACCAGGGATCCAATCACTGCCCAATAGTTATTCGCGTCAAAATTATTATCAAATCTCTTTAATATTGCTGCATCCAAATGAGCATCTATAAATCTTGTTGGACTGTCGATGAATGACCGTGCACGATCTGCAGCAGATTCATTCCATGTGCCGCCAGCGGTCTCACAGGCTGATGGTGAGTTTGCAGTGTTAATCGAACATGTACCTCCAACAAACCTTCCTGCTTTCAAGCCATTACCCACCAATACTTCAAGCTGGGCAGCAGTTGTTGACGCTGCCTGGAATTCTCCTACCCTCCCCCTCAAATTAGCTTCCGTATATCCAGGACTGTTGAAATAGTAAGACTGAGCCAATGACAAATAGTCCTTATTAGACATACCTGCAGGTTTGCTGGCGATTGTATTTGGATCGATACCGGTCTGTTCAATATATAAATCAGTTATCGCACGTTTCAGACGCGGAATCAGAGCTTGTCGCGGACTAATTGGCGGTGAATTAGCCCCTGTAGGCTGCCCTGTAATGTAAGCATTGTTCAACATGACAAATATCTGCTCCAAATCTGGATCATCCACATGATCGCGAATGAAATTAGTCAGGTAATAATCCTTTAAAACCATGTCGTAATAAAGGAAATTTCGGATTTTATATTTCTCAACTAGTTTACTGGTGAATTGGCTGATAAATTTTTCCACTACACTATGCGCCAATTGTCTCATAGCTCCGATTGCAATATCTCTCAAAGCTTCCCAAACGTTACCGATAATGATTGTCGTATCACCAATACCGAAAATGGCTTCAGCTTTTTTGGTTGGCAGGAGCAGGCCTGTGCTGACAACAAAAACTTGCGTCACCAAAAAAATTGATAATGTTAGAGTTGCTATTTTTCTTTTCATTCCGGAGTATTTCATACTAGTTTTGTAGTCTGGTTACTTCCAACTGAAGTTTCTGAATCAATGCCGCGTACGCCCTTGTTGCCTCGTACCATTCGGTTGCCTCAATATTATTCTGATCCTGTAAAGCAGATTCATCTGTTGGGGGATCAATTACAATTGGCAAAAGCAGCATGGACATAACCGTGTATTTATGGAAAACCAAAGCCTCAGTCGGGACAGGGAGTTTTTTCAGCTCATCAACTACCTTTTCTGCTGACTTGGTCAGAGTTCGTTTGGAATCTTCATTTCTTGTGGCAATCGCCTGGGAAACAAAAGTTTCAGGATCAGACGGAATATATTTAGTTAATACCGCCTGAGCTGCAGTAAAATATTCTTTCAAAGCTTCTGGAGAATTATCCTGGGAAATTTTCAATTCATCATTACTGATTCCAGGCAAAACTGCCTTATTTGGATCCACCATTTCATTCAAAATGGATTTTACGTCCTCATTGAACACCAAGCTTTCACCAACAATATTGTCATCTGTTGCCACTTCTTCAAAAGTCATATTCCCCGGCCTGCTTGGATCAATACCCATTGCCACATCTTCCCCGTCAGTCTTTCCATTCTCATTGGTATCAGCAACTTTTGGCTTTGTATTGAAATAAAACTCCTGCACATTGGAAAGTTGGTCATTATCCGGGTCTGCTTCGTGCTCGCAATCATCCTTATCACATTTGGTATAGCCAAAATTGTCGACATACCACCAGTTTGGGATCTCGCGGATATCTTTTCCTTCTTCGGTCACTGTAGCTGCCGGTGGCGGACTGCCCTTTAACATGTCAGCTGCCTTAAATGCTCCGGCACCCAATGCAATCACAAAAAAGAAAGCAAAAACCGAGGATTTAATCCGATTTTTGCTTGCCCATTCAACAAACTTATTGCTTGTGGTTGTTTTTTTGGATTGGTTTTTTAACATACCTTCGCTGTGTATGTCTTTCTACTAGAAGTATCCCTCTCCCCTAGCCGTCGATTGTCTTTTATTTCTGAAATAGCCCAATTACTTGCAATTATTATATCAGGAATTGTAAAGTTTTGCAACCTTTAAACCTGTTCATATCTTACTTTTCACACCACTTTACCAGGTTTTGAACCAATTGGAATTCAGAAGTGAAAAATCTACGGCATTTACAATTCCATCTGTGTTCAAATCTGACCTGGAAGCCGCAGTAAACCAGTCCAAGTTCAAGAATGAGAAGTCTATTGAATTTACTATGCGATCTAAGTTAATATCACCACGAAGCGGAGCTACGGAAGACGCGGTAGCCTGCATCAAAGCAGGTTCAAAGCCCCTATTACCAGCATTATCATAGGATTGTAACCCGAATATATATGACCCATTGGTTAAAGTATGATTTAAGGTGGTGGTCCAGTTGCTTACCCCACTTGGCGCATTTACTGTCAGAGGAGTTGTCCAATTACAGCCTGAGATTACGGTTGTGGTACAGGTGGAGTTTTGAGCAGCTACCTTCAAGCTGACTTTCTGCAGATTTGACCCGCCTGCATCGGTTGTGGTGAAAGATACGGAGATTGGGCCAGTGGTTGTTCTAGGAGAAACGTTAAATGTAGTAATAACCGGTGCAACAGTATCCTGAATAGTTACAGGAGGTGGTGGTGTAGGATTTTGGGCTGGAGGTGGTGGTGGCGGCTGAACGGTTGGATTTCCCACTGCGACACCTGCTGTAGCCAAATTCAACGCGGCAACATCAACACCTAGGTCCTTGCCATTAGTACCGGCATTCTTGTATGGACTGGCTACACCATTAATAGTTGAAGCTAACTGGAAATTATTTCCGACCATATCCATGAAACCAACGTCAGCCCAGGTCTTTGGGAAATAATTACCCGGATTATTTGTATAGAGTGAACTCCAATTTCTGGTGTCAGGTGCAGGACGCGTACCCATAAGTATGTTCTTTGTGATTACCGCTCCTGGCAAATACGCGGCTATTGCGGCGTCTCCTGAACCTTTATTGGAGCCGAATATTCCGTACCTATTATGCTGGGCAATGTTGTTGATATAGACAAAACGGTCGCGTGTAAAATATGTCACCCCATCAGGACTCCTGCCATCCATGTTGATCATAGTCCCTGTGTGTAATGCTGTGTTATTGCTGAATTCAACGTCAAATGGCCCATTCTCATATCCTCCTGATGTCATCAGGATAAAATGGTCTGCTGCTTTAGCTCCTGTAGCCAGATTCCCCCACTTGTCTCCATCCAAAATGAAAAGATTGTTACTGAACTTAAGCCTCTGCACCACTCCTGTCGAGGTTGGGTCGTCATAGTCATTTCCTTGAAGAGAAATACCTCCACCGGAATTTTTTACAATATTGTTAGTGAAAGTAATATCCTCACTGGTACACCATAAACACCCGCCGCTCTGGTTTTCCGGTTTAATCAGGATTGCCACACCAGTCTGACCATGGGACCAGTTGTTTTCAAATATATTGGAATCAACCAAGATTCGTTTTGCGTTTTTGGTTTCAAATAAGTTCTTAACTGCCCAGGCCCGGCCATTATATGACGGATCGCCGACTCTCCAGGTCAAAGGTTTATAAACATGATTTTTCCGAATTTCTATATCAGCTGGGGTTAAACCATCAACTCTTGGATCTGCTCCGCCAAATAGGATATTTTCTCCGGCACCTGCCAGGAAGTTATTAACAATCTTATATGGGCCGGGACCATTCCAGCCACCGATAGCCTGAGTATCCTGGCCTACAGTGTGAATTTCTGAAATGTAAGAATCAACTATGGCAGCTGATTTGCTGTTTAATTCCACGCCACGCTTTACGTTATGAGTGGTATGACCGTGGATGTACATGCGGTCCAAAACGAGATTGTACGGATAATTTGATAATACTGAAGGGCTGCAAATTTTATATGGTTCAGTTACGGTGGCACAATAGCTATCCTGCGGTCCTAACAGGATCAGGACGTTTGAATCATCACTGACCGCATCCTCAACTTCAATACCAACCAGGCGATAATTATGTGCCCGGTCATTTGTTACGATTGCTTCTGTATTTGAGCCGCCGCTTTTAATCTTAAACATTGCTGAGGCATGCTGAGGACCAACTCTCTGCCCTGCAGGAGGTAAAGCAGCCATATTGGAAGTTCGGATAATGATCCATCCGGTACCTGTTGTCTTTTCCCTTAGTTTGATTGGTCCGGTAAAGGTCATTCCAGCATCAACAACAATTTCCTCACCGAGATTAGCACTATCAATAGCCTGCTGAAGTGATGTAAAGCAGTTGGTTACACCGGTACAGCTGGATTTTACCCTTATTACTTTGGTCGGCGCCTGAGCCGGATATGAAGAATCCACATAGACTCTAGGCAATTCCGGGGCAATGGCGGCTGTGGCAACTGGAAGATTCAACCAATGACCTTGAAAAATAACCCCCAAAACAAGCAAACTAAGCACGAAAATTGTATTTGTTTTTCTAGTTCTGCTTTGCTCTGTCATAGTATTCTTATTGCTTAATGTTCGCGCCGGCCATAGAGCGACGGGAAAGAATAGCAAAAGACCTGAATCTTGGCAAGAGCCTTGATTCGTTGTGATCGCTGATCAAGTTTAGAATTTTGTTTCTTTTCACAGCTTGTTATGTATATTTTAATTATATCACATTTATGTATAAAAATCAAACCCATTGCTCAAATTGCGTCAAAATCTTCCATGCGTTCTCTTCCACACCATGTTATGTCGATTGCCTAAGATGAGTTTGCGAACGGAAACAATTTTTGAATGAAAAAAGAATAGCTGATATTTTTTCGTCCTCCTATACTGATCATGAATTAATCGAAAGGAGACCACATGGCATGGTATGGTAACTCCAAAGGACACGCCGAAGCCGGACGCAAAGGCGGCAAGGCTCAAGGCAAAAAAAATAATCCTGGAAATTTCGCAAATGATCCTGAAAAAGCAAAAAGAGCCGGACGCAAAGGCGGCTCTGCCAGGAGAAATGAAGAATAGCCCCGCTTATGCGGGGCTTTTTCAATTACAAACCTTCAAGATGAACTGATCAATAAGTAGTTTGGGATTTTCATCAGAACTTTTTAGCTTCAGATCTATATCAGTTAACATTGACAGCATCCGCTTCAGGTTTTCAATCTTTTGGTTTGTAGAGTTTTTCAACGTAACAAACACTCGGCCACTGCTCCAGCCCAGGGATTCTGCAATTTCTGCCTGATTTTTCCCCTCCCCTTCCAGAACTTTGACTACCAGCATTCCCCTAATCTGCTCTGCCAATAGCCCAATAATCTTAATGGTCGCGGTTTTTTCGTCTGAGGAAGGCTGCCCAAGCAAATTCTCTAAGATATTCAGGGCGCCTTTCTTGTTTTTACGTGAAATTTCATCGGTCAGGGCAAAAACGTTTTCCGGTACTTTTGGTTTAACCAGTGACCGGACAGCAGTTGTATCAGCGTGCTTGGTATAACTTGCCAATTTCTCCAGTTCAGAATGCGCCTGCCAAAGGTCAAAAGCCTCTTTTCTCTCCACTACCCTGCCGGCAACCTTCTTTTCCTCATAAAAATCGCGGCCCAATGATTTGGCGAGTTCTTCAATTGCCGCATCATCCAGTGTAAGATCCAAAGTTTTGGCATAAGCCTTGATCCACCCGTTCAACATCCGGCCGTGAGGCAGTTCAAATTCTGTGACAGTCGCCTCAGTGGAGAAAATTTTTTTTACCGCGCCAAGGCGGCGGTCAGGCCGTGAGCTTTGCCATAAGACCAAAAAATAGTCCTTGGGCATGGATTGTATTTTTGACACCAGATAATCACCGAGTTTGGTTTCAGCTGCTTTTTGCGGGAAAAAATCTTTTGCGATGACCAATTTACGGCTGGCAAACAATGACGGAGAGAGTGCCTGCTCCAGCAAGCCCACCATTTCGTTTTCAGATTGGTCTCCCCGCTCTAGATGGACGATAGCGTCAGCGGAAAATTTCTTTGCGAATTCCCGTTTCCAGGTGTCTAATTTACGCCTGAGGCTGAAATCGTCTTCGCCATGAAAAATGTATGTTGCCATTAAAAAAGTGTTGTACCCGCTTTTGAGCTTGGTTTCTGGTTAATTTTTTGGTTGATGATTTTGTTGAGGTCCGATTGTCGGACTTTCCACTGGCTGCCGATCTTAAAGGCAGGCACCTTACCTGATTTGCACCAACGCCAAATAGTCTGGTCTGATACCCCAAAAAATTTAGCCAGTTCTTCAACGCTCAGGATTTTATCATCTTTCTGTGCCATGGTGTTCCAAGTGTAGCACCCATTATAACTTGATTTCAAGCCGGCTTTTTGGTATAGTTTTGGGAGTTTAATGCGCCCGTAGCTCAACGGATAGAGCACTGGTCTTCGGAACCAATGATGGGGGTTCGATTCCCTCCGGGCGCACCAAGGAAATTACTTTACATGTTAGATATGTTAATTAGCATCGTGGCTGATTTAATCGGTTACCAGATTGTGGATTCAACAGTAGATGCTGCGGCCAAACCAAAAGAGAGAACAGTTTGGCAAAAACTTTTGGCGAGTTTCATACTTCTTGTAATTTTTGCTGTTATCTTGTTGATAGGTTTTTTGGTTTACTCAGCTATAAGCGGCTAATGAAATTATTTCAACGAACGCCTGAAAATTTCGTGTGTGAAAACTGCGGGACCAAAGTCAGTGGGAACGGCTACACAAACCACTGCCCTAATTGTCTTTACAGCAAGCACGTGGACAACAATCCGGGCGACCGTCTAAACAAATGCCACGGTCTGATGGAACCAATTGGGAT
>DASPNG010000017.1:0-5265 GCA_035626635.1 Binatia bacterium
CCTCGCCGCCGTTTGAGGCTGCTGTGCGGTAGGTGCTGCTGGTTTCTGGGTCTGTTGTGCAGGGGCAGTCTGTTGAACCGGGACTGACGCCGTTGCCCTTGCAACTGCAGCGGGATTTGCGTTCAGCATGTCTACCTTGGAGTCGATACTCTTCAGTCTGTCATCGAAAGATGACAACCTGGTGTCGATCTCCCTGTCCACCGCGTTTCGGATGCGTTCTTCCGCATCCAGAACGTCGCCGAGTGTTGCTGCGCGGTTCCTGTCTCCTGTTGGGACTGCGGGCGCGCGTGGAGTTACGGTCGGCGCAGGTGTATTCGAATCGGGAGCTTCCACTACCACAGTTTCGGGTGCATTGTAATTCCTCACCCCTGCGATGAGAAAGAGTAGCGCTGCAACTCCAGCAGCCACGAAAGCGATGACGCCGCTTATTGCCAGCAGCAGTACACCGGCGATTACTCCGATGCCGACAGCAATGAGCGATAGCGTCCCTCTGGGCGCGTCAGGTACTGTGACCCGAAGATCGTACGTCAGGAGCATGAGCGCGATGACTGCAAGAGCCACTCCCAGGATCTTTGCACCCCTGTTCCCTGTTCTGCTCTGGACGAGCATAGCTGTTCCCGCAACCGCGAAAATCAGCATGAAGACTGGGTAGCTGATCCAGTAAGCGGGTTGTCCAGGTACGTAGACGCCGAACCCGACCAGGAAGATCAGGAAGGCGATTGCCAGGAAAACCACTCCAAGTGTTTTCAGCCGATGCGCGGAAAACCTGCTGATGGGCATATGCTGCCTCCTTGTAAAAGGATGGTTGCGAACGTACCATAGTTTAGAACATTCCCAAGCAATTGGCAATAGTGAAAATTTGGTTTTTAAAAGGAATTTCTGGTATAATTAATACATGGAAAATAGTCAATTCTTTGTAATTCTGGGGGTAATCACAGTCGGCTTTGCCGCCCTGTTTTATTATTTGCAGAAAAACCATAAACAGCCGGGCGGTGACAGTGAAGCAATGAAAGTCATGACGGAGTGGATGAAGGACATTAAAGCTGGAACACAGTCCACAAAAGAATCCATGGAACGGGAAATTAAGGAAACCAATAAATCCATCAATGAAAGGCTTGATAATGCGGGTCGAGTAATCGCAGCTTTAAGCAAGGAATTGGGCGGGATGTCACAGATTGGCCCGGACATTAGACGATTGTCAGAAACATTGGCCTCCCCAAAGATGCGCGGAAATTTCGGTGAAGAAATTTTGGAGAACATGCTGAACCAGGTTTTTCCAAAAGAATTTTGCCGGTTTCAATACCGCTTTAAAAACGGCGAAGTGGTGGATGCTGCTATTAATATTGGTGACCTGATTTTACCGATCGACAGTAAATTCAGTATGGAAAATTACAGATTGTATAAAGAGGCAAAAACTGACGATTCCATTGAAGCCATGAGAAAGGCATTTTTAAAAGATGTAAAGAAACGAATCGATGAAATCCATAAGAAATATATCCTCCCTCAGGAAGGTACTTATGATTTTGCCCTGATGTTTATTCCAAGCGAAGGGATTTATCTTGAAGTTGCTGAAGATCTCCCGACCTGTGCCTATGCCAGGGAAAAGAAAGTGGTTCTGGTTGGTCCAAATACGTTATATCTAACCTTGCAGACATTTTTGGTATCATTGAGAGGGCAGCAGATAAACAAGGCTGCCCAGCGTGTATTGGGTATGATCAACGGAATCAAGCAGGAAAGCGAAAAATTCAGCAAGACACTGGATGTGCTGGCCAATCACGTCAAGAATACCAATAATACTATGGGTACTGTCATTGACGGCTACTCTAAACTAAAAACGAATATTAATAACGCATCCAACCTCGAGTTGGAAGAAAAAATCAGCGAAGAACTGGCACAGCCGCCGGTTGCTGATAAACTTTTATAAAACATATGCAAGCAGAACAGCGGGTTGGTTTCTTTGTAGATATTCAGAATCTTTATTACACAGCCAGAAATGTATACAATGCCCGCGTAAATTTTGGCGCCATCTTAAAAGACGCGGTAGGTGAACGTCCTTTGGTAAGGGCTATTGCGTACGGGATAAGGGCGCAGATGCCGGAAGAGGAAACCTTTTTTGAAGCCGTTAAGAAAGCTGGATTTGAACTGAAACTAAAGGATCTGCAAAATTTTTACGGCGGCGTGAAAAAAGGTGATTGGGACGTTGGAATCGTTATGGATATAATCAAGCTTAATCCAAAACTTGATACGGTCGTACTTGCTTCCGGGGATGGTGACTATATTCCACTTCTGGAATATCTGCAGGTTATCGGACAAAGAGTTGAATTAGTGTCTTTTGGAAAAAGTACCTCCTCAAAGATGCGTGAGCTGGTGGATTCCTACCTGGATTTAGACACGAATACCAAAAAATACCTGATGCCGATCAGAGGCGGTACCAACAACAGTCGCCGCCGTTAATCCTCAGCCCGATAGGCGCCTGTAGCTCAGTGGATTAGAGCGTCTCCCTCCGGAGGAGAAGGCCGACAGTTCGAATCTGTCCAGGCGCACCAATAATGTAGAATTGAACAAAAAATCACTCACATTTTTGAGTGATTTTTATTGATTTTGTGAACGTTGACAATTGCCATCGTTCTGGTAGAATATATTTCGCACGTAAGTCCGTGATCCTACAGAGCGTGGTGCGTAGCCATGTGCCAAAGGCCTTAGGAAAAAGCGGAGTGGCGTTGCGGCAGCCTTGTGTAGTTACACCCTGTCACGCTGGGGAGTATCTTACCGCTATACTTGGCTGGGTGCAGCGTAGTCTGAAGATAGAGCCGTTCCTCCGGTATCTACCATTCCGTAAGGAGAGGCAGACTAGACCTTCCATAGGTCCTAAAACCGTACCCCGGGGTATACCTGGGCATTGCGGATCCAACGCAGCGTTGACGAGTTGGATATTCTGGGGATGGTGGACTTCTGGGGCAGGGAGCAGGCTTTGCGCATCTTGCTTGCTTCTCCCCAGGAGCCGACCGTTTGAATTTAGTTCGGAGGACAGATAGAAAAAGAAACCGCCGGCACATGCTGGGCGGTTCTTTATTTATCCTCACAAACTTCACTTTTAATCAGAAAGAAATTCTGCAATAATGCCTAAGCCATGACAGAAATCACGAAACAGAAATCATCAATTCTCGAAGGAGTAAACACAAAGCAGGAACATGCCATCACTTTTGGCAATGGACCTCTGTTGATTATCGCCGGCGCTGGTACCGGAAAGACAACTGTCCTAACTAGAAGGATTGCTTGGTTGATTGAACAAGGACTAGCGCAGCCCGAAGAAATCCTGGCCCTGACTTTCACGGAAAAGGCTTCAGCTGAGATGAATGACCGGGTTGACCAGCTGATGCCGCTCGGGTATTCAGAAATCAGCATTTCCACTTTCCACGCTTTTGCCCAAAAAATATTGCAGGAGCACGCTTTGGATATTGGGCTTCCCGGAGATTTTAAGGTTCTGACTGAAACCCAGGCTTGGATGCTTATGCAAAAACATTTGCAGGATTTTGATCTGGAATATTATAGGCCAATGGGTAACCCAAATAAATTTATTCATTCTTTGCTTCGACATTTTAACAAGGCTAAAGGGGAAGGAATTACACCTGAAGTCTACCTGAATTACGCGCAAGAATTGCAGCTCAATACAGATTCACCAACCAAAGGTAAGAGAAAAAAGAAAAAGGAGATCAACCCTGAGCCAGATATCGATGCAGCAGAAATAAAGCGGATCGGAGAAGTTGCGAACGCATACCATTTTTACCAGAAGACTATGCTGGACCAGGGTTACTTGGACTTTGGTGACTTAATTAACTATGCAGTCCGATTGTTTCAGACTCGTCCAAAAATCCTGAAGTTTTACCAGGACAAATATAAGTATATTTTAGTTGACGAATTCCAAGATACAGACCTGGCCCAGTATGAACTGGTCAAGCTGGTGTCGCATCCTAGGAACAATATTACTGTTGTCGGCGATGACGACCAATCTATTTACAAATTCCGCGGCGCATCCATTTCAAACATCCTGAAATTTAAGGAAGACTTTCCTGAGACAAAGGAAATTACTTTGACTGATAATTACCGTTCTATCCAGAAAATCTTAGATATGTCTTATGAGTTTATTCAGCAGAACAACCCGGAACGACTTGAGGCAAAGCTGAAGATCTCAAAAAAATTGGAATCGCATTCTGATGAAACTGGGGAAATTTCAGTACTTCACGCGCAAACTGTTTACGAGGAAGCAGAAATGGTGGCGGATAAGATTTCGCAAATGACAGAGTCCGGAGAAGTGGGTTATAACGATTTTGCGATTTTAGTCCGCGCAAACGATCATGCGGAACCATTCATCTCAGAGTTGAATAAAAGGGGTATACCGTTTATTTTTGTGGCTAACCGCGGTTTGTATAAAAAGCCTTTTATCTTGGACTTACTCGCATATTTTAGACTTTTGGATAACTATCATGAGAGCGAAAACCTATTCCGAGTATTAAACATCAAAAAATTCAAGATTGATTCCAATGATTTAATCAACCTTTCTCAAGTCTCCAAGAAAAAAGCAATCTCTTTGTTTGAAGCGTTGCAGCAAGTACCGCTTGGAATAAAAGTTTCTGACACAAGCTATAGGAAAATTGCTGAATTGATGGTCCTGCTGGAAAAGCATACAAACTGGGCTAGGCACATGCCTGTGTCTGAACTGATTATTAAAATTTTAGAAGATTTGCAAATCCTGAAAGATTTGGCTCAGGACACCATTCAAAACGTGGAGAACAGAAGCCTACTCCAGCAGTTCTATCACAAGGCGCAAAATTTTGAAATTGAAAGCGATGATAAAATCCTTAAGGCGTTTTTGAACCGCATCAAGCTGGAAATTGACGCCGGCGATACTGGGGAACTGGCTTTTGATCCAAATATCGGGCCTGAAGCGGTTAAAGTGATGACAGTCCACTCATCAAAGGGATTGGAGTTTAAATGCGTCTTTATAGTTAACTTGGTGGAGGCAAGGTTCCCTTCACGAGACCGAAGAGAGCAAATAGAAATTCCCGAGAAACTAGTAAGAGAAATTCTGTCTGAAGGCGATGTCCATCTGATGGAAGAAAGAAGGCTGTTTTATGTAGCCTTAACCCGGGCAAAACAATATTTGTACCTTACCTGGGCTGATGATTATGGCGGGGCAACCAATAAAAAACCGTCCAGATTTTTGATTGAAACTAAACTAGAGAATATAGATGAAAAGACCAAACC
>DASPNG010000018.1:0-6200 GCA_035626635.1 Binatia bacterium
AGGGTGTCGTTTTTCACCACCGTGTAGGTGATGATATCCGCAGCTTCCGCGGATCCGCTCAGCCCCATGAAGCACGAGGCTGTGATGAACAGCCAGAAAGCTTTCTTGAGCATGGTTGATCCTCCATTGGACTTGGTTGTGTGCGTAGGATTGCTCCTACCACTCAACCTTGGAAACATGGGTAGGAGCTGCGAACTTTCAGGTTTGTTATCAAATGACGATAACGGGAAATAGTAATACAGGCGGGAGCAAATGTCAAGATTTAGATTATGGTAAAAAGTGGTATAATATAGCCGTATGAACCAGCAAATCGTGCTTTTATATTACAAATACGTAGATATTGCGCGCCCCAAAGACATAATGATCCAGCAGCGCGCTTTCTGCTCCCAATTAGGCCTAAAAGGCCGTATTTTGATTGCAAGAGAGGGGATTAACGGGACCGTGGAAGGTACTGCCCAAGCAGTTGAAAAATATATTGAATATATGGAAAGTCAGGAGATCTTCAAAGGCATTTCCTATAAAAAAAGCGAAGGGGATGGTAATACTTTTCCTAAACTCGTGGTTAAAGTAAGAAGGGAAATCGTGACCAGCGAATTAGGTGACGAAGATGTGAACCCCAACCAGATCACCGGAGAATACCTGTCTGCGGAAGAATTACATCAATGGTATGAAGAAGGAAAAGATTTTTATGTGGTCGACATGAGAAATGACTACGAACAGACTGTAGGGCATTTTGAAGGATCAATTCTGCCCGGCATGGAAAATTTCCGTGACCTTAAAAAAGCAACGGAGAAACTTTCTTATCTGAAAGACAAGAACGTAATCACTGTCTGTACTGGCGGCGTGCGTTGCGAAAAGGCTTCGGGGTATTTGGTTTCCAAAGGATTTAAGAAAGTGTATCAGCTGAAAGACGGGATCGTAACATACATGGAGAAGTTTCCGAACAAGCACTTTAAAGGCAAGTTGTATGTATTCGATCAGAGGATTGTGATGGGGTTTAACACTGATTCACCCGAACATGAAATTATTGGCCGCTGCGAACTCTGTAAACAGCCAAGCGAAAACTATGTAAACTGTGCAGACCCGGAATGCCATAAGCATTTCATCTGCTGCATAAATTGTCTTATAAATGGTTTGCCGTACTGCAAACCGGAATGTCTGTCAAAAATAAAAAATGAAAAATCAACAGAAAGGGTGGCGGTTTAAAAATACGTTCCTTCTGGCAATCAGCATAGTGGTGTTGTTGATCTTTGCAGATCATGCGATTATCAGAGGTATAATCTCCGGCGTCAGCGAACTTAAATTTTTAGGTTTGTTCTTTTCAGGTTTTTTTATTGTTTCGACCTTTACGATTGTCCCGGCCACTCTGGTATTGTCTGAGATGTCCAACACATATGGTTTTTGGGAAACGGCGTTGTTGGCAACTGCAGGGGCAGTACTGGGTGACTTCATTATTTTCCGTTTCATTCGCGATACCGTAAGCGATGAACTTCGTCCTATTTTCAATCTGATTGCCAAAGAAAAACATATTAAAGCGTTGTTTAGTTCACCATTCTTTGCATGGCTTACCCCGGTTGTTGGTGCCGCAATCATAGCTTCACCATTGCCTGACGAGATCGGATTAACATTATTAGGCGCATCGCGGATGAGTAACAGAAGATTTTTAATCCTTGTTACAATCATTGATTTTATAGGTATTTGTTTGTTATTGAGTCTTTTTAGAATGCTATAGCTTTTCAAAACGACAGGTAAAGGGTAAGATACTGCCAATGGATACACCTTTTCACCAATTTAATAGCCAAACGTACGGCCAGCTGAGCTTTGATGAGGTTGTTAACCGTATGTTGGAGTATATGGAAGTTGCGCCTGGTATGGCATATGAGCTGATTATCGGCACTGATTCATTGTTATACAGTAACCATAAAGCTGAATTTGTCTCTGCAATAGTAGTGCACAGGAAAAGAAGCGGCGGGATATATTTCTGGAGCAAAAGGCAGGAGACTCATATGTACGACCTCCGACAAAGGATTTTCCAAGAAGCGCTCCTTTCTTTACGTCTGGCTGAACAGTTAATAGAGAAGCTGAAAAACTTGAATGTTTTGGATTTCAATCTTTCTATTCATGTGGATGTGGGCCCCAATGGCGAAACCAAAAAGATGGTCAATGAAATTGTAGGGATGATAAAAGGCAGCGGTTTTGACGTAAAAACAAAACCAGATTCGTATGGCGCTTCCTCAGTTGCAGATAGACATACCTAACAAAAATTCAAAAAACGGCTGAAAAGCCGTTTTTTCTTTGTCCACAAAATTAGGATATATCATCGAACTTTCCGCCGGATGGCGGTTTTGCTTTGGTCCAATACCACAGTTGAGATTAGGTATTTTTACACTAATATTATATTCATGGAAGCACAAGAATTCTTCTATATTATTGCATCAATCGCGTTAATACTGATCTCACTGTTTATCGGTACTTTGTTTTTTGTAGTTTATAAAATTAATAAAATCGCGAGGACAAGTTTTAAGGCGCTGACGTTTGCCTCACATGATATGAGGAATTCCATGTCAGAGCTGGCCAAGAATTGGGGTCGATTATCTTTGGTAAGCCTTGCCTTCCGATTATTCAGAACTTTCATTATAAGGAGATAATATGACAAGTTACACAACAACTAACCGTGCGGTGGGAAGCGCATTCCTGGCATTCCTAGGAGGGGCCGTAGTCTGGGCAGTATTCGGGGATCGCATCAAGGAAAAACTGAACCAGAATGAAACTTACCGTGAGCTGAAGGATAAGGTGATGTCCAGAGTGAATCAGCTCTCGGATATGACAGAAAGCAGATATCATCAGATTGTGGATGAGACCAGCGGTATGTATGCCAAGGCCAAAGGGATTTCACAAAATGAATTGCAGGACATGGTAAATGATTTGAAATTCCATTGGGCAAAGATAAAAGATCGATGGAACCAACAACCACCACAACAACAACCGCCTCAGCAGAAAATCGCTGACAGCAGCGATCAGGCGACGTATAACTTTGAGGACCGATTTAAAGAGTAATTAATAATATTAACTTCAATTAGAAAGGGGTGATAATAAATGAATATTATAGCTTGGATAGTGGTAGGTGGGCTTGCCGGTTGGGTAGCAAGCATCATCATGAGAACGGATGCGCAAATGGGTATTGGCGCGAATATAGTCGTAGGTATTTTGGGAGCATTAATAGGTGGATGGGTTGTCACTCTGTTCGGCGGACCAGCAGTGGATGGCTTCAATATTACCAGCTTCTTGGTTGCGTTGCTTGGCTCCGTGATCCTATTGGGAATCGTCCGCAGTTTCAGGGGGTCTCCTCAGCTGCGATAACAGCTTTGTAATAGCCCTGTACGGGCAGAAAGGAGTATCAAATGGCACAACCGATGCGAATGGAACATGAGCACTACGTGGAAAGGGATACCGGAACAGGAGCTGGTGTGTGGGCAGTGGTTGCTGTGCTAATCGTCCTGCTGGCATTATTGCTCTTCGGATCAAACTTGTTCGGCCGAAGTGCAAACCCTGGCGGTGGCGCGGGCACTGATATTGATGTCAGAGGGGACATTAATACTAACCCAAGCGGTGGAACCGGCGGAGCAGGAACAACGCCTGCTCAGTAAATATCGGAAATAGAAAAACCGCCCCGTCGTATGGGGGGCGGTTTTTTCGTTTATAAACTAGATCCCTATAATACCTTTGATTTTTTGTTCGATTACCGCTTTTGGCGCAGCACCCAGGACTTCGCCAATGATTTTCCCGCCCTTAAATACTTTCAGGGATGGGATGCTGAAGATTTGATATCTTTGAGTGACTTGCGGGTTTTCATCAACGTTCAATTTACCGACTTTCAAATGGTCCTTCAATTCTTCCGCTAACTCCGTTACAGCAGGTGATACCATGCGGCAAGGGCCGCACCAAGGCGCCCAAAAGTCAACAAGCACTGGCTTGTCGCCCTGCAATACTTCCTGTTCGAAGTTCTGGTCAGTTATTTGTATTTCCATTTTTTCCTTCCACCCGCATGTACGGGAATGCCGCTTATAATATTTAGCCGCTTAATTATAAAAAGCGGATTGCGCCTTGTCAAAATTTTGAGATTCGGTTGTTTTTTAGTATGATATTGAGGATGTTAAACACGAACAGAAATCAAATTCTCAAACGAATAGCAATCGCAGGTGTCAGCGTTTTAGCAATAGGTCTGGTTCCAAACTGGGAGCATCAAATAAAACAGCTTCCAAAGTTTCAGATATTAGGCGCTACACACAGCGCTTATTCTGATGTTAACGCCGCCCCGGAACTTGTTGCTATTCTTGAGAATCCTGAATTGACCGCAAAGTCAGCACTGGCTTACGATTTTCAAAGCGGCAGTATTTTGTTTACCCATAATTTTGACCAAAAGCTGCCTGTGGCAAGTTTAACCAAGCTTGTGACTGCATTAGTAGTTGTTGATTCCGGTAAACTGAACACTTTTGTTGAGGTTCAGGAAGAGGATGTGAGGGTGATCGGTCCAAACACCGGATTATTGGCGCAGGAAAGGATTTTGACCTCAGAGTTATTGAAGGCAATGCTGATTGCTTCACATAATGATTCGACTCTTGCCTTGTCCAGACATGTCGGCGGCACCCCGGCGAATTTTGTAAAATTGATGAATCAGAAAGCAAAACAGCTGGGCATGCATAACACGAACTTCACCAATCCGATCGGGTTTGACGATCCTAACCATTTTTCATCAGCCCATGATTATGTTTTGGCATTGAAAAGTTTTTTGAACAATACCTATTTAAGTGAAATCGTAAAAACCAAACAAACTGTAATTGAATCAGAGAACAAAACTTTTACCCACCACGTAAAAACGACAAATAAGTTACTTTTAGATGATCCAACCGTGGTAGGGGTAAAGACAGGGTATACAACTGAGGCAAGGGGAAACCTGGTCATCCGTTCAGTGAATGGAAAAACAGATGTTGTGACCATTGTTTTGGGTAGTGAAGACCGGGAAGGTGATACCAGAAAAATGCTGGATTGGGTCAACTCCGTGTACCGCTGGTAAACTTGCTTTACGGGAGCAAAATATTGTATAATTTAAGGGATCTATCCTGTGGATATTCCCTTAATTTTTTGTTTTGAAACAAAATGCTGATTAATTCCAATATCGTTGAAATATTTACGTTGGCTACCGCATCTTTTATTCTGGCGTTTGCCTTAACTCCTTTCTGGACACATGTTTTGTACAAGTACCGGATGTCCAAACAGCTTCGAGAGAAAGCCTGGGATAACACTTCCGCTGAAGTTTACCTAAAACTTCATGAAAAGAAGGCAAATACCCCGACCATGGGCGGTATTTTAATTTGGGGAACTGCTGCCATCCTGACAATCGTTTTCAATCTTTCCAGATCACAGACCTGGCTGCCGGTTTTCATCCTGGTAGTATCAGGAATTCTGGGCATGATTGACGATTATATGAACATTAGGGGGATTAGCCAAGTAAAAGGATTAAACGCAAAAACCAAATTCTTATTCCAATTTGTCATTGCTGCGGCCGGTGCCTGGTGGTTTGTCGATAAGCTTGAGTTTAATTCACTTTACCTTCCAATTGTCAGCGCATTTGGATATGATCCGGTCCTTATAATCGGACCGTTTCTCTATGCAATCATCTTTATTCTTACTGTTGTTTTTGTCAGCAATGCAGTTAATATTACTGACGGGTTGGATGGCCTGGCGGGAGGAGTTTTGGCAACTTCCTTTGGCGCCTACGCCTTGATCTCGTTTTTGCAGGGAAGGTTTGGTTTAGCTGTTTTTTGCGCCACAATCCTGGGAGCTCTGCTGGCATTCCTGTGGTTTAATATTCACCCTGCCCGATTTTTTATGGGCGATACAGGCTCACTTGCTTTAGGTGCCACGCTTGCCGTTGTGGCAATGCTCACGGATTCGTTGGTTGTATTGCCAATAATCGGATTTGTGTTTGTGGCAGAAGGTTTGTCTTCTCTGATTCAAAGATTTTCAAAAAAGTATTTTGGCCGGAAAATTTTCATCTCAGCGCCGGTTCATCATCACTTTGAGGCCCTCGGCTGGCCAGAGACAAAAGTTACTATGCGTTTTTGGGTTATTTCCGCAGTTTGCGCCGTGATCGGCGTTACCATAAATTTGATCGGTCGATAGAAACAAAAATTCAATGT
>DASPNG010000019.1:0-4193 GCA_035626635.1 Binatia bacterium
CGCTGGGGAATGACGCACTGGCAATTGCCACAAACATGAACACGGAACCGTTGTCCACTTCCTTCCCATTCGTCTCATCAGAACTGACTTCCAATGACGGAATCCTTTACGGCATTAATCGGCATAACAACAGCTTAATTTTGTTTGACCGTTTCCAGATGGAAAACGCCAACTCTGTAGTGTTTGCCAAATCCGGTGGTGGTAAGAGCTATGCCATTAAGCTGGAAATTCTGCGGTCATTGATGTTGGGAACTGATGTCATCATTTTGGATCCGGAAAATGAGTATAAACATTTGAGCGAAGCTGTGGGCGGATCGTTCATGAACATTTCCTTGAATTCGGATTCCCGCGTCAATCCCTTTGATTTGCCAAAAGCTATCGAAGGCGAGTCTAATGAAGATATTCTACGCACTGCAGTCATCAACCTGCTTGGTCTGATGAATTTAATGCTTGGCAAGCTGGATCCGACTGAAGAATCCATCATGGATCGTGCTATCTGGGAAACTTACGCCAAAAAAGATATTACTGCCAATTCTGATTTTTCAAATATCGAACCGCCGACAATGCAGGATTTGGTTGATATTCTTTCCGGGATGGTAGGCGGAGAAAGTTTGGCGCAGCGCCTGACCAAGTATACCGAAGGAACGTTCTCCGGAATTTTTAATCAGCCAACCAACATCAGCCTGGACAACCAGTTTGTGGCTTTTTCTGTCCGAGATTTGGAAGACACTCTGCGCCCGATTGCCATTTACATCATCCTGAACTTTATCTGGAACGTTGTCCGTTCCAAGCTGAAGAAAAGAATTTTGGTTATAGACGAGGCCTGGTGGATGATGCAGCACGAAGACTCCGCCCGTTTCCTGTTTGGTCTGGCCAAACGCGCCCGCAAATATTATTTGGGCGTGACCACCATTACGCAGGACGTCAGCGACTTTTTGGCCTCACCTTACGGCAAGCCAATTGTCACAAACTCATCCATTCAACTGCTTTTGAAACAAAGCCCGGCGGCTATAGATTTAATTGCCGATACTTTCTTCCTGACGGAAGGAGAGAAATATTTGCTGCTTGAATCCGGCGTAGGTGAGGGAATCTTCTTTGCCGGCATGAAACATGTGGCCATAAAAATTATTGCTTCCTATATGGAAGACCAGATCATTACAACTGACCCTCGTCAGGCATTAGAATTAGAACAGGCTAAAAAAGACTTAGAAGAATTATCATAACCATATGGCTGTCGGATACAAATCAGATTCCAGCGCGTCACAGTTTCAGGATGAACTTGCAGCAGCTACCGGCGGCCGTATTGTTGAAGGTTTTCCGCAATATACCCCTGAAGAGGAAGCGTTAATTGCGCAGGAAATTGACGAAGAGCAGAACAAAAAGCGTCGGGATGCACGGAAAGAGTTGGTTAAGAATGCGGTTAAGCAGAAGATAAAGCAGGAAGCTGAAAAAAAAGCTAAGGATGTACTGGTGAAGACTGCTGTGAGGACCGGCTTACGTTCCGCCGTGGTGTATTTTTCGGGGACAATAGGGACTTTCCTTGCCATTGCAGCGGCACTGATTGTTGCTGTGTTTTTAATTATCTTTGCGCTCAAATATACCTGTGAAACCGAGGGATGGAAAGGCACTGTGGTTAGAGGGGCAGGGACAGTGGCCAGCTGGTTTGGCTACGAGGAATACAATGTTTGTGAGCGGCTGGCTATAATCCAAGACGCAGCGAATAACACCCCGACTCAGCTGCCGGCAGTACCACCCCCAACAACCGGAGATGGATTGGATTTGGTTGCCATTACCGGTGTGCCAACCGGTACCTCCGGTGATTTTCGTTTGAGGTCCTGCATGCTTCGTCGTGTGCAGATAATTTATAATAACGCCCAGGCTTTGGGTATTGATTTCATTATCACCAGCGCATATAGGCCAGGAGCTACAGTTGGCAGTTCGGGACGGTTGAGTGCCCACGGCAAAGGCGAAGCAGTCGACATAGTAATTGTCCCTCGCGGACAATTGAATGACCCGGCTTTTCAGGCTAAGATTAGAAAGTTGGTTCAGCTTTCAACCAACGAAGGTTTTGTCCCGCCGCGCGGCGATACACTCGATGAATATAATAACCCGACCGAAGCAGCTACCGGCGGACATGTCCATATTGAATTTAACACAGCCCCAAATAACGGCAGTTACTGTGGGGTAGTCAGCTGATGAAAAAAATATTATTTATCATAATTACGTTAGCTATCCTTGGTACTGGCTGGTACTATTTTTTGTCCGACCAGACTTTAAATTCGACCCTTGTCCAAGATGACGGAATCCTGGAAGTGAAGGCTTGGGATGCGGAACAGCCAATCAGCCCGATCGGATCCAATGACGGTGATGCGGTTTGGTATGCCACTCAATCCGGGAAGCTGATGCGTTTGGACCTGACCAAGAATGAAAAACCAACTGAATATCCTGTGCCAAATATTTTTGGAGACACGATCAGGAAAATTTTCTGGCCAAAAACGGGGAGTAACTATATTGCAGTGGGCAGGGTGGACGACAAAAATACTTTCAACTTTTACTCATACGAGGATAAAACGTATAAAATCCTGCCTGATAACACTTTGAATTTGGATTGGCTTTTGGATTCGCAGAGGGCGGTCTTGATCTGGCAGTCGGATAACGGAAAAATCCAGTTGGTGACATCCAATGCCGACGGCACAGGATACAAAGTAATCCGCGATTTGCCGTGGGATGACTTGGTGCCAAAAGCTTCACCTATCGATAATGTTGCCCTGATGTACAGGGCAAATGTTACCGGTGAAGTGAATAAGATTTATATGTTCGATTTGGAAACGGGTGGATATTACGATATCGTGGCTGCCGGGAAAAATACCGGTGCTGAGTGGTCACCAGACGGTGAAAGATTTGTATACACTCAGGAGACAGAAAGCGGCAGTAATGTTTTTTTATATAATCTGATAAATGAAACGATTTTGCCTTTGGACATAAATGCTACAATTGACCAGCTGGAGTTTTCAAGCGACGGACAAAGTTTATACGCTGCTCATACCATGCCTGATGGCAAGCAGGAGATTTTGGAAACTAATTCCTCCACGGGAAGGCAAACCAGTATTTATGCTTTTAAGGAAGGGGAAATAAAAGCTAAAAGCATTTTCCTGGTTGGTAAAATCGTCTTTTATATAGGCGAAGACAATAAACTTTATTCAATAGAATAGAGTAAAAAAAGAGACCGCCAGGGGAGCCTGAGCGGTCTTTGTTGTACTCTAGTGAGAGAACGTGTGCCGCGCGGACCGTAGTCCGCGCGGCCACGGCTGAGAATGACTGCATGACCCATGAGCATGATGAGATCAGCAGCATTCGCTCAGCAGCGCTAAACGTCGGGGTGTAGCGTTCAGAAATCCGGATTGCTCATGCGGATCAACGTGGGCCGCAGATCCTTCATTTTTCCGTATTTCGGAAAGCTCACGTAGACATATGCGCTGATGAGAAGCGGGTAGTCGTCTGGTGGTGGTGAGAGTTCGAAGTGGCGAACAACTTCTTCGCAGCGTCGCGGAGATCCTTTTCGCACCTGAAGTGGAAATGAACCTTGCCGTTGCGCGTCCGACGATCGGACGAGTTGTAGATGACCAGCTTGGTGCACAGGTGGCAAAGGGAATCGTTGTCATCCCTGGTTCCGTCACTCGCGGCCAGAGCCAGCGTCTGCGTTCGCATCCTCTCGAAATGAGTGGCTGCGAGGGGGTACAGTTTCGTACCGATGCTTGCGACTTCTCTGATGATGTCCTCGGAAGTTCCCGTGGGAACTTCTCCGAGCATCCAGTCAGTCGCAGCAATCCCCAGGTTTTCCAACCTACCGCAATCGAGAATGCTGATCAACCGTGCTTCCAGTTGTTTCCGCGTTCTCATGTTGACGCCAGTTTTGCCCGAGGCGTTATTTGCCATAGTCCGACTCCGATAGATCTGTACGAGTTGTCAAAATAGGGTGAACGCAGCGAGTCTCCAAATTAGAGTATTTTCGATAAGCCCTCCTTTCGGCTTTTCATGGGTGTCAATATAATAAAAATAACCCTCGTTGTCAAGGGTTATTCCAGATGAATCTCAGGCTTTGAATCGATTTTTGCTTTCAATAACGGCAGTGATTCTAGGGAGTTGTCCTGGTCTAATAATTTTTCCGCATACTTTCTGGACCGTTCCACCAA
>DASPNG010000020.1:0-2893 GCA_035626635.1 Binatia bacterium
AAGGATTTCCTTTTTCCCTGGTTGTGACCACTTTATCGAGTCTTTCCGCAAAACCAATCTTCTTCATCTATCCTCCTTTTGGAGGCCAAATATACCACAGGCATTCATTATTTTCAAGGTTATCTGCCCACTCTGTACTGAGTCACGTAGATGTCGCCCTTAAAGCCTGGAGCATCGCCCCAGGAACGTTCAGAAATGCTGGACCAATTGCCTGGAACATTTGGTTTTGAGCCGCCAAAGCCAGTGGTCCATAATAGCCAGACAATTTCGTTTTCGTTGTAGTTTGCTGAGTTGAAAATATTTTCATTCAAAACCAAATCTTGTTCAGTCAAAATTGCTGTCCCGGCAAAATGGGGAATATCATGGAGCGGCGAACCGGATATTAAATTAGGAGTAACACCGGTCTGATTGTAATATTTGAAAGTGAAGAAGATAAAGCTTGAACCAACATAAATCTTGTCGTTTTTTCCGACTCGTTCGTTCAGGTAAGCGCTTGCGGCTGCCATACCTGGTTTCTTAACAATATTGCTTCCCGGATCCTTCAGATCCATCACGTCCCAGTTGGCCCAGAACACGTAAACGCTCATCACGGCAAAAGCAGTGATCAGTACGCGCTTGAGGCTGATACGGTTGATTGCGTACAGCGCGGCTGCAATAATAATTGAAAAATATATGGAAGCAAAAACAAAATAACGATCTAGATAAATGTCATTTTTAAGGGACAGTCCGACAGCCGCGAGGAATGGAATTATCAACCCTAAAACGACATGCCATTTTGCCTGTTCGCGATACCGTCTGATAAAGAAAGTAAGCAGGAGAAGCGCTACCAAAGTGGCGATTACCAGAGTTGGGCGGTTGATGCCCTGACCACCCATGGCAATTTTCCAAACAGTTCCAGGAATGGACCAACGATCCATTGGCGGGATCCAGAATCCGCCGGATACCCGGGTTAACTGTTCCATGAACGCCGGCAGCCAAGGAGTATATAAAAGAACAGCAAACAGAGCGCCAAGGATTAAGTTTACCAGCTGGTTGTTTCGGAATGGGTTTTTCCACTCACCGTTTTTGAAAATGACATAAAGTGCGTACAAGCCCTGCGCCAGCACTGTAAACATCAGGTAGTAATGAGTGTAAAGCATGGCAGCAGCAACGGCACCGTAAAGCAGCCAGGACTTCTTGGTTTTATTCTCCAAAGCCCTAAGCAGCAGCCAGCTGCCAAACAAAGCCAGAAAAGTTCCCAAGGTATACATTCTGGCCTCCAGAGCGTACTGGATCTGGAACGGGTTAATGGCCAGGAACAAACCTGCCAACAAGGCCAAATTTTCGTTTTTGAAGGCTTTCTTTACAAAGGCATAACCAGCCCAGACGGTGAGCACTCCAAACAGGATTGATAAGGCACGAAGTGAAAACAATGTGCTGCCAAAGACATAAGACCAAAACCGCAATACAAAATAGTAAAGCGGAGGATGGACGTCTAAAATGATACGATGGATCATTTCGCCCCAGCTATATTTTATGTAGAGTGCAGAGAAAGCTTCATCATGCCACAGGGCGACAGCAGTGTTGTTATAAAGACGAAGAATTGCAGAAACAATCAGAACCAGGATGAGAGAGAGTTTTTTCATATGTTTGGTTTATGGCTTTTCGTATACACGACTGGTTATGTAATAAAATTGGTTGCGTGTTTCTTTTACCATTTCAGCGTCAGGATGCGCTTCCAAGAATTTTTTTATGTCATAGAGCGTACTCATGGTGAAGACAACCTGGTCGCCGGATTTCAGTTGCACCTCATAAGTTTTGGCAGGATCCAGAAGAGTATAAGGGTTGTTTGTTTCCGTGGTCAGATAATCAACTGTCTGTACTGAGAATTTATCCAAAGACAGATATGTTTTTTCTTTTTGGTTTCTTTCATTAAGGTATTCAGAGACTGTGGTGAGATCGGAGCGGAACGCATAAGCATAATCAGGGGAATTCACTGTGACGCCAAAATACAGATAATAGTTGTACGCCAGCACCGATCCTAAGAAGACTATTACCAAGGCATATTTTGAAAAACTTAAGCGCAAATATGGTGAAATCCGATGCCAGAATTTAACCATGACATAAGCGCTCATGATGTAGATTGCGGGAATCACGCCGATGAGTCTTAAGCCGTGAGGTATTCCTTCTGCAGTAGTAACCTCTGGAACAAGCATTGCCCAGAATAAGGCACCGACCAGGGCCAGGGCAGTGGTATGGAAATCAATCTGTTTATAAAGCGCCTGTTTAATGAACCTGAAAATAGCCCAGGTAAATATTATCAGGGCGATTGCAAAAAACGGCGAAACCATAAAAGAAAGGAATGGATAACCTGAGACGTTGTGCCGCCAATTCAGATCGCCTTCTGTGAAGAAGCTGTACATTGTTAGTTTAAAAACTTCCAGGAATGTCCCGACTATGTCGCCGTTATTTAATTCCGGGGAGAAAATAGAAACCTGTCCGGCTCGTCCTACAAAACTTCCAGGATGGGTAATAAAGTAATAACCCAGCCAGCCGAAGCTTAGGATGAAACCGCCGGCAAATGCCCATTTTGCGCGTAGCCATTCAAGCATCTTCGGCATTTGGTCACGGAAGCCAAGGAAAATCAAAAATCCGAAAGCCAATAGCAGAGGAATCATCATACGGTAGGAAATATAGGTATAAAAACCCAATCCAAAGTTCACGCCTGCCCAGAATGCTGCCCAGAGTTTGGATCTAGTATCCTGCTCCTGATAAAACTTCACCAGGAAATAAAGCGTTAGGGTTGTGAATAACGGTATGGTGTTGGCCCGGAAAGCGGTCCTGCTGATTGTGACTGCAAAAGACGAGACTGCCATGAGGAAGCTTGCAACCAATGCAACTCTCTTCCCAAACA
>DASPNG010000021.1:0-6307 GCA_035626635.1 Binatia bacterium
CAAAATAACCCTGCTTTTTGAGGAGTGCTGCTGTGACCGATGAGTCTACTCCGCCGGACATGCCGACGACAACTGTTTTTTGGTTATTCTTCTTGTTCATAAACGATATCCATTCTATAACAAAAAGGACTATTTTTCAAGTCCTTTTGCCAACCTGTTTTTAGTCGAACTTTACTGTTTCTCCAGGCTTTAGTGAGCCATGTTTGGTTAAAGCGTCCTGTACGTTAGCGTAAGGAGATTGCGTATGATCGCCTGGATGGACATGGGCCGGCAATTCCGGTTCTGGTGCCTGGTCAATTCTTCTGGTTGGTTTTGGTGGTTCAGGAATTGGTTCGTGCTTTTTGTGCTCATGGTGAGGTTTTGCGTGTTCTTTGTGCTTGGCATGAGCTGCATGGTCTTCCTTTTTCACTGACTGCTGCAAGGACTTGGTTATTGTCTCCAGAGCCTGTTTCGTTTTATTTGTACTTTCAGAAAGTACAGTGGCCCAAATTGGATTCTCATGTTTTGTTTTTTCCTGTTTCCTGTCACCTGAACGCCTGCCGGGATGATGCTCTGTTTGCGTGACCCTTCTTTCCTGTTGTCCGCCTCGCCTGTCATGGTGTTTGCCTTGCTCCTTCCGCTCATGTCTTTCATGCCTGTCTTTATGATGGTCCTCATGTTTAGGCTGGGCTGGTGCAGGTGTGGGTGCGGACACAGATTGCGGCATCCAGGAACTCTCGGTTTTAACTGGTTCAAGTTCTGGTTCTTCCGGGGCAACAGGAATACGCTCCTGCTCATGCGTAATTTGGACCGGAGGTTTAGGTGCAGGTGTTGGTATAGGTTGAGGTGTGGACGCAACTGGTTTTGGAGCAGAAGGTGTCGGGCGCGGCGCAGGCGAAGCAACACGGGCAGGCTGGTGCCTGAACCTCATGTTTTCTTCAACCCCTTCCTCGTCCATGGAATCACTTTCTGCGCGGGCTGCCTCAGCGTGAAACTCAGCACCCAACCATTTGCTGATCTTGAGTTCAACTGTTTCCCTGACCGTGGCATATCTTTCTCTGGAAACTTTAATGACCTTGTCTTGGTTGTCAGTAGGTTCCGCAATTGGCGGCAGTGTTGTGGCTGAGAATGGAGATGATGCCACGCCATTTATCATCAGCTTCAAATAAACCTGATACTTGGCCAAATTCACCAGATCATTCATTGTATACACCGGTTCGAATTCCTTTTCCAAAAACTCCGCATCATCCGCGCCTACACGGAACGTGATCATTGTACCTACGTTACCAAAAATTGCATCCCGGACAATGGTATTTCTGTCCTGGACCAACTGGCCGATATATTGGTGGGCTACAATCAAATTCAAGCGGTATTTTCTTGCCTCTGACAAAATATTGGCAAAGGATTCCGTGGCAAAGTTCTGAAATTCGTCTACGTATAAGTAAAAGTCAGCACGTTCTTCTTCAGGAATATCCACGCGGCTCATGGCAGCAAGCTGGAGCTTGGTAATAATCATGGCTCCAAGCAAGGCAGAACTGTCTTCGCCGATTCTTCCCTTGGACAGGTTTAAAAGCAAAATCTTCTTGTTGTCCATTATGTCGCGGAGGTCCAAGGAACTCTTTGTCTGCCCAACAATATTTCTGATAATTGCGTTGGATAAAAACTGGCCAACTTTGTTTTGGATTGGTGCAACTGCCTCTGTCCGGAACTTATCCTGGTAATTGGCAAATTCATCCACCCAGAAGGATTTCACCACCGGATCTTTGATATTATCAACAATCTTCTTGCGATAAGCCTTGTCCACATACATACGGGCAACACCTAACATGGTATTTCCCGGGGAATCCAAAAGCGCTAAGATTGTATTCTGCAAAATATATTCCATCCGGGGCGACCACACACCTGCCCAGATTTTGGTAAACACACCCATCAGTCCGGAAGCTACCAAATGCTTGTGCTTTGGATCCACAGCTTCAAGAGGATTAAAGGCGATCGGGAAATCCACGTCAGCCGGGTTCAGGTAAATAACATCATTGATGCGGTTAGCCGGAATGTAATTCAAAACTTTTTCTACTGAATCTCCGTGCGGGTCAACAAAGGCAACACCGTGTCCATTGATGATATCCTGAATAACCATATTCTCAATCAACGTGGTTTTTCCCATACCGGTTTTACCGATGATGTACATGTGTCGACGGCGGTCATCCCGGCGGATACCAAAAGGCACTTCCCGGTTCCGGAAATTGGTTTTGGCAAACAGTGTTATGTCATTATCAGATGCAATCATTTGAATTTATTTAACCGATTGGCAGATCAATTGGTGGCGCGGACTTCACAGTCTGGACTCGTTCGATTTGAGATACACGGGCATTTGGAGACTGTGGGAAATGGAAGATTGTTGCCAATTCTTCTGTGTTCAAAATAGTATTTCCAGACCCTTCCCAAACGCCCCGGTCCTTGAAGTGTTTCAAAAACTTATTCTTACGCACTAAAATCTTGTGGTCAAGCCACGGCTGTTCCAATTTCTGGAAGAGCTTAAAGCTTGCGTCTGTCGTGATGTTCACGCCATCCGGACGCAGACCATTCAGCTGAGGGTTATCAAAATTCCTGAACGCGCCCAGAATCTCCGGCACGCGCATACCTTTGGTAAACTTCTCCTTTGGTGCCAGATATAGGACTCTGATTTTGCACTTGTAGCTTAATTTGCTTAAACCGGCAACCACTGCATCTATATTATGCTTTTCAGCATCCGTCATGGTTTGAGTCAGCGGCTGTGGCTTCTCCTCTTTCTTCACTTCTTTTTCGCCCGTCAGAGAAAGAGCCTGCAAAAAAGCATCAAGTATCGCGCCGGGTGCTTCCAAAAAAATCTTATCAAACAAGCCTGAGGCCTTTGCCTTGGGCGGAATACCTTTCATTTTATTCACCAGTTCATAACCGCTTTTTTTCCAGTCGTCATTTACCGGCTGCACCACCATCTGGATTGCCATCAACTCATGAGGAAATACATTGCTCATGGCTTCCAAAACTCCGGCCAACGGCTCAATGGTTGTTTTTTGTTCCATATGCTCAAAAGAACTGGTAAGGTCGCGGTAAGTACGAATTGGTAAAGCATTCTCTGCCCTCTTATTCAGCTGTGTTCCCCACATTTCAAACTCCGAGTTAAGATCATAATTTCGCGGAAGATTGGCCAGGTAATCCTGGATTTCTCGAATTTCCGCTTTTGGATATTGCGCAAACACAGCGCTTTCCAATAAGTTGCGGTAACGTTCCGGTATTTTATAAATATAGGAAATACGGCCGCCAATACTAACCATTTCACAGGACATATGCAGAGGAATGCGGCCTGTCCAACGTTCACCTAAAGAGAAGGATTGAATCATCGCATGCAATGAGGTAAAAATCTGCTCCATTGCCACCGGAGACTTCTCATTCAGTTCATCCACGCGTACCTCTAAAAATACCCACTTGATTGTGGAAAGATACCTGATGATCTTATATTCTAGAAATTGTTGATACCCGATCCAGACCATTACCCATAAAAACGGCACCCAAAGGTAATAATCGACCAATAGCGTATAGGCTATTTGGAAGGTATCCCCGAATGTTTCTTCAAACATGTATTATTTTAAATTTGTGTTTCCGCTAAGGCGTACTTATCTTTTCCAACTTTCTGGAAATATTTTTTGTTGGATAAGCCGACTAAAATGGTATTACGCTTCACTTGGCGTCGCTTCATGACTTCAGCAATAATCTCTTCCCTGGTCAAAGGCTTGCTTGAGGAAGATAAAACTTCTTTGATCACGTCAGCAACCACACCCTTCTTATAACCCCATTCAGTTAATGCGTAAATTCCACGTCCAATTAATACAAATCGCTCATCCTTGATCAGTTCATTGTGTACAGTTTCCTGGTAGGCAGTACGGTCGTCAAAGCGGTGTTCATTAATCATTTTTGTAATTACTGAGTAATGTTCCGGTTTGTTATGGTGCTTTAAGACTAAATATGCCTTATCGCCAACATCGCGAGGCTTTACTTCTGACCAATCCTTCAATCCAATTTCATTAAACGGATTTACCTGCACTACTTTTGCAATATTCAAATAGCTCTTCAGTACGCGGTCAGATAATTCCAATGCATGCTGTTTGAAATATTCAGTTTCCTTGAATTTGGCATACAGCTCATCCTGACTGACTACTTTTCCGTGTTCGTGCAAAATACTTACAAACTGCTCAACAACTTCATTTAATCTATTCAAACTGAATCCAATTATGGACCAGGCAGAGTAATGCTGATTGATTTCTTTATGGTATTTCAACTGTTCGCTTAAAGAAAGCAAAAACTTCAACGAAGCGGCTTCTCTACCTTCCGGGCGGTTCAACAGCATGGTTCTCATCAGGAAATCTTCGCTCATGATGTTTCCATGCTCAATAACAGTGTCAAAAATCAGCTGCAACGCATCCTGAAGCTCACGGACATTCTTACGCTTCAAAAAAGCAACTGAGTCTTTTTCAATCTGCCTGACGCGTTCACGGGTCAGGTTATACCTTTGGCCAATCGATTCAAGAGTTTCTACTTCCTGGCCTTCCAAACCAAACCGTTTCATTACTATTTGTCTGTCTCTTTCTTTCAATAACGCCAAAAGTCCGCCAACCATCCGGGCTGGCTCAAAATTGTTCAAGCTAGTCTGGGTTTGTGAGCCCATGATCGTATCAAGAATACTAGCCTTTTCAACGTTACTTTGTGCGTTGTTTTCGTCCATATCTTTGAAATTGCCTAAAGTATAGCACAAAACTTGACATTCTGTCAAGAATATTTTTTAGTAACAAAAAACCCGCTTTACTGCGGGTTATGCTCGGGCTTTTCGCCTTACGTCCCAGTTATACCATACAAGTAGAATTGGGCTGGCAATGAATATAGAGGAATAAGTACCGGCCACAATACCAATCAGGAGAGCTAGTACAAAATACCGGATAGACTCCCCACCAAACAGCAATAATGCAGTCAAAACAAAGATAACGGTAAGCGAGGTATTGATGGATCGTACGATAGTTTGGGTGATGCTGGAATTGATGATATCAGCCAGCGATTCCCCTGCTCTGGTGCGGAGATTTTCACGGATTCGGTCAAAAACAACAATTGTATCGTGCACGGAAAAACCAAGCACTGTCAAAAGTGCGGTGACAAACAAACTGTCAATTTCCACATTCATGAATTTTCCAAGAACAGCAAATACACCAACAACAATGAACAAATCATGAATCAGAGCAACAATAGCTGCCAAACCAAAGCGCCAGGAAGAAACTGGCCTGGTCACCTTTCTGAAGGCGTAAGCAATATACAGAATGATCCCCAAAGAGACCAATAATAGTTGATAAAATGCCTTATTAGCTAACTCTTGGCCGATTACAGGGCCAATGGAAGTAAACTGGTCTTCCCTAACCCCGCTGTACCGGTCTGACAAGACCTTAAGCATCTGGTCATGCTGTTCTTTTTCCTGGGGTGGAGTTCGGACAATCACTTTTTTGTCCCCAGCCTCCTGGACAATGGATTCAAAATGGTTTTGGGATAAAATATCCTTAACTTCAACTGCAGACGGGACCTGTTCTCCGGTAAAGGAAAGTTCGGTCAAAGTACCGCCCTTAAAATCAATTCCCAGATTCAATCCATATGCAATCAAGGCTCCTACAGCAATGACAAACAACAAAGCGGAAACAGCAAACCACAACTTGTAGTATTTGATGATATTAAGCATTTTGGTTCTCCTGTACGGCAACTCCGTATAACCTTCGGTTACTCAAGAAGTTGAATCTTACTATAAAGCGAAGCAGGGTACGGGTCAGGGTAATGGCGGTAAACATGGAAACGATAATACCAAGGCTCAGTGTAATGGCAAATCCGCGGATAATACTGGTTCCAAAATAACCAAGGATAAAGGTGGTGATTAAGCTTGAGGTGTTGGAGTCGCGAACAGAAAGCCAAGCGCGGGCAAAACCGTCTTCCAAAGCTTGGCTTAACCCTTTCCCCTTCCTTAACTCTTCCTTCATACGTTCAAAAATCAGCACATTGGCATCCACAGCCATTCCAATCGACAAGATAAATCCAGCTATACCAGCCAAAGTCAGGGTGATGCCAAACAGTTTGAATAACGAAATGCTGATTAAGGTGTAAATGACCAATGAAATTACGGCAATTAATCCAGGTAATCGGTAGTAAATAAGCATGAAGAGTGACACGATCGCAAAGCCGATAATACCTGCCTGGATGCTCTTGTTCATGGAATCAATACCCAAAGTCGCACCAACGTTCTGCTGGGAAATGAGTTTGATTG
>DASPNG010000022.1:0-6527 GCA_035626635.1 Binatia bacterium
GTTTAAATAAGGAACAGTTAGCCGCAGTAACAGCCCCGCTCGGGCCTGTTTTGATTTTGGCCGGCGCAGGAAGCGGAAAGACACGAGCGTTGACCATGCGTATTGTTTATTTGATCAAGAAATTGAAATTGAAACCGGAAAATATTCTGGCCGTGACCTTTACCAATAAGGCCGCCGGTGAAATGAAAGAAAGAATTGGCAAACTTTTGAACAAGGAAGAAATACCTGTTATGGGAACTTTCCACTCAATCGGCGTACGGATAATCAGAGAACAGGCGCAACACTTGGGACTAGACAGGAATTTTGTCATTTATGATGACGATGATCAGGAAAGTGTTATCAAAGATATTCTGATGGAAATGAAAATTGATCCTACAAAATTCAAACCGTCAATGTTTGGCCACATTATTGATCGGGCAAAAAATAATTTGGAAGAACCAGGTGACATGTCCGGTGATGATAAGGCGTTTGATGTTACCGCAAGAAGAGTTTACGAAGAGTACCAGAAACGATTGGAAGCAAACAATGCGGTGGATTTCGGTGATCTTATCATGAAACCTGTGAACCTGTTCAAGAAACATCCTGATGTATTGGAGTCTTACCAGAACAGGTGGCAGTACATATTAATTGATGAATACCAGGATACTAATTACGCGCAGTACATTATGGCTAAACTTTTGGCTGCAAAATACCGGAATGTATTTGTGGTGGGTGATGACGCGCAGGCTATATATGGTTTTCGCGGGGCAAATCTCCAAAACATTCTTGACTTTGAAAAAGATTATCCCGAAGCTGTTGTCATTAAACTTGAGCAGAATTACCGTTCCACAGCCCCTATTCTTTCCATAGCGGAAAAAATAATTGAGCTTAGTCCCAATCAACACAAAAAGAAGCTCTGGACCCAAAACGAGGAAGGGAAGAAACCTATGCTTTACCGTGCTGAGGATGAAATGGCGGAAGCGTGGTTTGTGGCAAAAAAAATCATTGAACACCAGGATGGTGAACCGGAAGGCTTGAAATATGAATATGAGGACGAGGGGATCCTGGGAAGGATCATGAGAAGATCCCAGGCGCGCGTTTTACCTAAATTAAAAAATCGCCAGAACCTGAACCAGTATGCAGTTTTATACCGTACGCACGTCCAGTCCCGTGCTCTGGAAGAAATGCTGATTGAAGGCGGTATTCCATACCAAATTGTGGGTGGGTTGAAATTTTATGAGCGTAAAGAAATTAAAGACCTTATTTCATACCTGCGTCTTATTCAAAATCCAAACGATTTAGTCGGTATAAAGAGAGTGATCAACGTGCCGCCGCGTGGAATCGGCGCCAAGTCATTTGATATGGTTAAAGAAGTGTTGATTGAAAAAGATGATGCTGGATTAATGAAACTGATGGGAATGAAGCCGGCAATCAAAAGTTTTTTTGAGGTAATGGAAGCGATCCGTAACATGAACGAACAAGGAACCCTTACCGAAGTGCTTGGTGCAATTTTGAAACTTACCGGATACGAAAATTATTTGCGCGATGGATCAGAAGAAGGTGAAGGCAGGTTTGAGAACGTGCAGGAATTATTTAACGTTGCCACTACTTTCAATCATCTGCCCTGGAAAGAGGGTTTGGTTAAATTTTTGGAAGAAGTTGCCCTGATGACAAATGTGGATGAGGCAGATTTGAGATCGCCAAAGGTCACTTTAATGACTCTGCATCAGGCAAAAGGTCTGGAGTTTGATATTGTTTTCTTTGTCGGCTTGGAAGAGGGGATTTTGCCTCATGCCAGATCCGTGCTGGATCCCAAGGATATTGCTGAAGAGGTAAGGCTTACATATGTTGGCGTAACCCGGGCCAGAAAACATTTGTACCTTGTGCATGCCCTGACCCGTAAACAGTTTGGGAGCCGAAACATGAGCGTGCCTTCCAGATTTTTAAAAGCGATTCCTGCGGAAATGATTGAGATATTTGAAATGAATTACGATTAGAGCTCGGATTACCTGCTCGAAACGTCCTCGCATGTCCGGCTAAGGACATGCTGCGGAATGTTTCTCACAGGCAATCCTCGCATAACAAGCCATGAATCAGTTAACACAACCAAACTTTATTAAAGACCTGTTTAGGCATTATCAGCTCAAACCCAAAGATTACATGGGCCAGAATTTTTTGGTGGATGAAATTGCTCTGGATGATATTGTAAGCGCTGCAGATTTGAAAAAAACCGATATTGTGGTGGAAGTTGGGCCGGGAGTCGGAGTTTTGACTCAGCAACTGGCGCAAAGAGCCGGGCAAGTTATTTCAATCGAGAAGGATAGGACGTTATTGGACGTCCTTGACTTGAACCTGAAAGAATATCAGAACGTAAAAGTTATCAATCAGGACGTGCTGAGAGTAGACTTAGGTAAGTTAGTTAAGGATCCCTATAAAGTAGTCGCAAACATTCCGTACTATTTAACCTCACATCTGTTCCAATTTTTTTTGGCGCAGGAAAACAAACCACAATTAATGGTGCTTCTGGTGCAAAAAGAAGTGGGAGAGAGGGTTACTGCCAAACCTGGTGAAATGTCACTGCTGGCTGTCTCCGTACAACTGTTTGCCAAACCGGTAATGCTGCAGATTGTTGACAGGAATAGTTTTTGGCCGTCACCGAAAGTTGATTCGGTTATTTTGAAACTTACTCCACATGAGATTAGACCGGAAATCGATGACGAAAAATTGTTTTTTAGAATAGTAAAAGTCGGTTTTGCGGGTAAAAGGAAGCAATTGCATAATAATTTATCAAATGGGCTTAAGTTGAATACAACAGACGTGTACAGTTTGCTGGAGACAGTTAAAATAGATCCCAAATCCAGGGCGCAAGATCTTTCACTCCAAGATTGGATCAATTTATGCGAAGCATATAAAAAAATTACCTAATTCTTTATATCTGCTATTATTTAGACAAGAAAATATTGAGCTATTTAATGTCTAAATACATACACAAAAACAAAAAACAAAGTGGATTCACGCTCATAGAGTTGTTGGTAGTCATAGCGATAATAGGTCTAATCAGTGCTATTGTGCTATTTGCAACACAAGATGTTAGGCAACATGCCTCAAATTTGACCTTCGTTAGAAATTTAAGGCAATTTAGAACTTGGCAGGAACTCTACCTAAGCGAAAATGGTTCTTATATCCCGAATGACTGTGCAGTTGGAACCAATTGTCAAATCTGCAGTAATCCAAACAACCCTTCCCATAACTGGCCTCCCGCATCACTAGTTGGCCCTGATTATTTCAGTAATGGTTTACCGTACATCAAACTTGGCTGTATGGTTTATATTTTAAATGGGGTAAATGTGCCAGCATACCCTGACTATGAGCTGCATTTTTATATCTACTACAATGGAGACGCAAAGCTGGCTGAAGTGAATGCTCAGCTCAGTTCAACATTTAATACGCCACCAGACCCATGTGTCTGGTACGATATTGAAGTAGCCAGTTGCTTTGTTTTTGCAAACTATAAAGATTAGTTGGCCTGAAACTCCCGAGTTACAGGCTTTTTTAAGATCATAGTTAATACTAAACCTGCCAAAAATCCCCCGACATGTGCTGAGTATGCTATTCCTGAATCGGTTGCAGTTGAGAATCCGACAAACTGCAGCAAAAACCAGATACCTATAAATATAGGAGCATTGATCCGCATAGTAGTGATAAAAAATCCGATTGGGATTAAGGTCAGGACCCTGTTTCTCGGGTGAAGGATTAAATAGGAAGCCATAATACCGGAGATCGCACCGGAAGCGCCGATTGCAATTGACTCAGGGTCAGCAAACAAAGCAAAAGCATAGCTGCCGACAATTCCTGAAACAAAGTATAGGGCCAAATAACCTACTGGACCCAAATCATCTTCAACATTATCACCGAAGATCCATAAGGACCACATATTAAATAGTAGGTGCAGTAATCCGCCATGCAGGAACATGGAAGTAATTAAAGTGGTGAGGTTCTGGCCTGATAATATGTCACCTGCACGCACACCGAAAATTTCAGCTGTTATGTCATTGGACATAAAGAAGAAAAGTATGTTGGCCGCAATCAAGAGATAAGTAAAGTACGGCGTCCTGTTTATTCTGTGCTCTTCGTCTGTTAGTGGAATCATAGCTTAATGTTATTCAAGGAATAACAGGAGGAACATAGTCAATATGCCTAATAAAAAGGCTGACATTTGGGTATAGGTTCGTTCTTGTTCCTTATGAATTTGGGGGATAAGGTCAGCCAGAGCGATATATATGAATGAACCGGCCCCGATTGCCACTAATATAGGTAAGGCGTTTTGGAAATCTGCAAGAACGTAAGCCACCACGGCGCCGATCACCGCGCTAATCGCTGAGATAAGGTTGTAGACCAAAGCGCGTGCTTTGGTGAACCCCCCGTAAATTAGAACACCAAAATCACCAATCTCCTGCGGGATTTCATGCAGCATGACTGCTATTGTGGTAGCTATACCCAATCTGATGTCTAATTGGTAAGCGCCGGCTATGATAAGTCCGTCTATAAAGTTATGGATAGAATCGCCGATAAGGATGTTATACACGAACGGGTGGGTGGAGTGTTCGTGTTCCTCGCCTTCCCCATGGTGATGGTGCCAATGCAAATATTTTTCCAAAATGAAAAATGCAAATATTGTTCCTAAGATGTAGAGTGAAATCTCCAACGTGAAGTGGTTTTCTTCTGCCAGTTCCGGGAGGAGATGAATGAAGACGTCGCCAAGTAAGGCACCGACTGAAAAGCTGACAAGGAAAGTAAAAACCCGTCTGCCGGTCAGGGTCCCCAAAGATATGGCGAACAACCCGATCAGGGAGACCAGGCTTACTGCAATTACTGAAATAATTGTCAGAATAAAGGATGTTTCCATGAAATTAATTCTACACTTGTTTTGGAATCATTGCTAGTGTTAAGTTTGACTTTTAGGCCCAAAAAGAGTATAATTCGTACATACATAAAAAATACAGGCGTATCTGACACAGCATTTACGTCGAAGGCAAGCTCTTACTGTGTAAGAGTTTTTTGTTTGGTCTGTGCCTAGCCTTGTGGTCCCGTAGTTCAATGGATAGAACTGGAGACTTCTAATCTCTCAATCTAGGTTCGATTCCTAGCGGGACCACCAGGGTGGGTGTAGCTCAATAGTTAGAGCGCCGCTCTGTGGAAGCGGAGGCTGAGGGTGCAAGTCCCTTCATCCACCCCAGTAAAAACCCCAATGAAAGTTGGGGTTTTTACATTGACCCGACAAAGCAATTGAACTATGCTTAGTGTATAGTGATTTATAAAATCAAGAAACTTATGAACGATCTTATAAATACAAAAAAGAAAATGCGGCAAGCGATTAAAAAACACTTGTTAGCATTGAAGGTGCCAGGCGAGATTCCTCAATCTAAAAAGGCTACAGTAAAGTGGGGAGGATATGTGACTTTGAAATTGACCTCAAATGATGACGTTCACATTGGTTGTGCTGAAGTTAAAAGGGGTCGTAGGCCTGGTTATTACGCTATCTACTGGATTATTATTATATCTGGGAATTCTTTTACATCACATAAATTTTCTCCATCTCATTATGATGTTGGTCCAAACAGTGACTTTGATGTTATCGCAGAAGCTGTTTGTAAGGATATAAAAAAATACTCCTTTCCAATTATCAAGCGGTTTTTGAATGAAAAAACTAGAGGATAGGTCTGGAATCCGAAATAATTGCATTTACTATTCGGTTGCTACGTCTTTCATTACGCGACCCCAGTAAAAACCCCAATGAAAGTTGGGGTTTTACATTGACCACACAAGGAAAGTGGATTATGCTTAGGGTAATATGAAATCGCCTAAAGAAATCTACATTGCTATGGTATCGAAACTGCGAGCTGCAAAATCGTTAGAAGAATACAGTGCAGTCCAAAAAGAATACTTCAGTGTTAGAATGTTGGATTTAAACAATAAACAAAGCATGGTTAAATTAGAAGAACTCCAGAGCTTTCTTGATTCGGCAGATGAATTAAATGAAATTAAAGAAGTAGAAGTCAAGGAGTTCGAAGTAATATTGAATGTAGGTAATAATACACATAGTATGATAATGGAAAACGGTAGTTGGAAATATGACGGCAATTCAGATTATAAACGTGCATGGGCTCATATGGGCGAGTATTAAATAAATATGAGAGAATTAGTAGTTTTAACATTTGTATCGCTGGATGGTGTTATGCAGGCTCCTGGCGGCAAAGGTGAAGATCCTTCAGGTGGTTTTAACCTTGAAGGGTGGACAGTTCCTTACTTTGATGAAACTCTTGGGGCAGAAATGGGAAAGCAGATGGAACAGCCTTTCGACCTTTTGCTTGGCAGAAAAACATACGATATTTTCCTTCCGTACTGGTCAAAGCAGAAAGGCAGTGAAATTGATAGAGCAAAAAAATATGTTGTCTCCAATCGCACTGTCAGTACTGATTGGAAAGAAACTATCCAGATAAAGGGCGATGTGTCTGCAGAAATAAAAAAGTTAAAACAACAAGACGGTC
>DASPNG010000023.1:0-8145 GCA_035626635.1 Binatia bacterium
CAAAGTCGATAATATTTATTTAGAAACTAACAAATGCCAAGAGAATATCCTATAGAATCTACGCGTAACATTGGTATCATCGCGCACATTGATGCCGGTAAGACCACTGTTACCGAAGGTATCCTGTACAACACTGGCCTCATTCACAAGATCGGCGCTGTCCACGAAGGTGAAACAACCACTGACTGGATGGAACAGGAACGTGAACGCGGTATCACCATCACCGCGGCTGCTGTGACATGTTTTTGGATCCCAAAGTGGATCAAACTAAGCGGCGACACAAAGCACAAAATCAACATCATCGACACCCCAGGACACGTTGACTTCACCGTAGAAGTTGAACGTTCTTTGCGCGTGCTTGATGGTGCGGTTGTTGTTTTTGACGGAAAAATGGGTGTTGAACCGCAATCAGAAACTGTCTGGCGACAAGCTGATAAATACAACGTTCCTCGAATGTGTTTTATCAACAAGATCAACCAGACCGGCGGCGACTTTTACAAGTCTTTGGATGCAATCCATAAACGCCTCTCCCCAAACGCTTTCCCGCTGCAGCTTCCTATCGGTTTTGAAAAAGAGATTGTAGGTGTTGTTGATTTGGTAACAATGAAGTCATATACCTACAAGGAATTTACAGACAAAGAATTCACAGTCGGTGAAGTTCCAGCTGATATGCTTGAAAAGGCAAAAGAATACAGACACCGATTGATGGAAAAAGTTGTGGAATCTGATGATGTGATGATGGAAAAATATTTGGGTGGAGAAGAGCTTAATGAACAAGAGTTCCTGGCAACAATCAGAAAAGCTACCCAGTCAGGCAAGTTCTACCCTGTATTAGGCGGGGACGGCCGTGGAATCATTGTGCAGACTTTGCTCGACGCTGTAACCAACTTCCTTCCAAGCCCTATTGATCGTGGCGATATCAAAGGTACTGACCCAAAATCAGGCGAAGCAATCATCAGAAAACCAACTGACGAAGAACCTTTCACAGCATTGGCTTTCAAAATTGCAACTGATCCTTTTGTAGGTAAACTGGCTTTCTTCCGGGTTTACTCAGGTAAATTGGAAGCGGGTTCATATATCATGAACACCAGAAGCGGCAATAAGGAAAGAGTCGGACGTGTCGTGTTGATGCATGCTGACAAGAGAGAAGACGTAAAGGAAGTTTATGCAGGAGACATTGCAGCTTTAGTAGGACCAAAAGAAACTTTCACCGGTGACACACTATCATCTGTAGAAAAACCTATTTTGCTGGAAGCCATCAAATTCCCGGAACCAGTTATTTCCGTGGCGATTGAACCTAAGACTAAAGCTGACCAAGAGAAGATGGGTATTGCATTGCAGAAACTTGCTGAAGAAGATCCAACTTTCCGCGTCAGGACAGATGAAGAAACCAACCAGACTTTGATTGCTGGTATGGGTGAACTTCACTTGGAAATCATTGTTGACCGCATGAAGCGCGAATTTAAAGTTGAAGCTAACGTAGGCCGGCCTCAGGTTGCTTACCGAGAAACTATCAAAGGCAAAGCAGAAGCAGAATCCAAATACATCAGACAGACCGGTGGACGGGGTCAATACGGTCACGTGGTTATTACAGTTGAACCAAACGAACCTGGCAAGGGATTTGAATTCATCAATGAAATTGTTGGTGGTGTCATTCCAAAGGAATACATCAATCCAATTGAAAAAGGTATCAAGGAAGCTACTGAACGGGGTGTTATCGCAGGCTACCCATTGATTGATGCAAAAGTCACTTTGACTGATGGTTCATACCACGAAGTCGACTCTTCAGAAATCGCGTTTAAAATTGCCGGATCCATGGCTTTCCAGGATGGTGTCAAAAAAGCAAGTCCAGTATTGCTTGAACCGGTGATGAAAGTTGAAGTCATCACTCCTGAGTCCTCTTTGGGCGATATCATCGGCGACCTTAACGCAAAGCGCGGTAAGATCAACGAAATGACTGACCGCGGTAATTTGAAAGTTGTTGATGCGGAAGTGCCGCTTGCAGAAATGTTCGGCTACGCTACACAGATAAGATCCATGTCACAGGGACAAGCTTCATACTCTATGGAATTCCATCACTATGAGGAAGTTCCAAGGAATGTTGCGGAAAAGATTATCGGTGAAGCAGGGAAGCAAAGAGTTGGACAACTAAACTAAAAAAAGAAGACCTCTGATCGGGGTCTTTTTTAATCATTGATATCCAAGGGCTGACGCATTCTGGGTCCGCTGATGCGGGGCGACCGGGGAGGGTACTGCTCGACAAGATCAGAAAGCCTGTCCCAATACTGATCCACCTGTGCTTCCTGTTCGATTCGGGCTCTTTCTGCTTCTGCCGCTCCGGTTTCCCTACAGTACTCTCGGAACTCTTTCAGGGTCATAGCCATCCTAACTCCTCCTGTTGCGCTTTTATTATATGCGTGGTAGTGATTCAGCGCAATAAAAAAAGCGCGTTAGGAAACGTGCTTATGCGACAAAGTCAATTTGTTCTCCAGTCGAAGGGCAGATTACATAGTAGATAGTGCCCTCACAGTCCATTGATCTGCTTTCGCTGACGGCAATTTCTACGCAACCCAGGATCTCGTCTTTCGGACGCGGCCCTGCAAGGCAGGCAGGGTCTTTGGAAAGTAAGAAAGGTGTGTCGTAGAATAGCCACCAGGACCTGTAATGGTCAAGATCAAAGGGGAGCTCTAATTGTGCCACAGCCAATCCTTAAAGCTGATTGAAACGAGCCACATCAGGATAAAGATGAGCGGGACCATTAGTGGCCAGATCGGCAGGGACTGTTCGATGAAAACCATCCTTTGCCAGATGGGTTTCAGGAATTCCATTGATTCCTCCTTCAGCGCAATTGTAACATAAAATCGAAAAGCGGGGTCTGTGACTCCCGCTCTCTTCTCATTTTCGTTTTCTGGTCGTTAGAAACTCTTCCATACAGTGCTCCTTTATATAGGACCACGCCGCGTTCAATACAGTCTGGTCATCAGGTCCCTTTACCCGCTCATCAAACAAGACATGCCTTTGGTAAACCGCCAACATGTCTGCGGGCAAGTAACCTTTTGGGAAATCGGGGTTCCTCTTAAAAAATTCCAGATTCTTGTTGGTTTCTTCTGACTGTGACCTCTGGTCATTGATCCGGTTCATTGTGAGCCGCGGATTTCCTCTTCTTGCCAACTGCATTCCTCCTGCAATTTAGAAAACAATATCAGAGGGTGGAATGCTGCGCAAGGAAAATAAAAACAGGATTGGCTACGCAGCCAACCCTGCCTTAACGAAAAAATACCAAATCATGACCACGATCCCTGTGGAAGCGACAATGATGCCGGCAGTCATGCCACACACCATCCGAATCCACCTTCGGCTGATCAGACGTCCGGGCTTCTTGCTAATCAAACCCAAGTTCGGTACATGGCAGGAGGCGAATGTGGCGAGTCCTATCAGAATCAGAATCACTCCAAACGCAGGCACCGACAACCCGAGCAATGCCTCGAAAACCTCAGCAAACAGCTTGGCAAACGCTTCGGACAAAGTCATTTGTTCAGAATCCATTGAAACCCTCCAGTTCGGTTTATGCCACACACTATAGCATATTTAGTCGATTTTGGCAAGTCTATATATGGATGCTTTACAAAAACAGCGAATTACTTTACAATTATCAAGCTTATTAATTAACAGCACGTAAGGTTTCTTAGGTTTTGGAGTCATCCTGAACTTGGCGAAGAATCGTAATCGATTGGATTTTTCGCTCAGATCAGAATGACAAACCCGCAGAAAGCCTACGGCCAAGGAATATATAAATGGCTGAAAAATTTGACCGTTCCAAACCCCACGTCAACGTCGGTACCATTGGTCACGTCGACCATGGTAAGACCACTTTGACTGCCGCCATCACCCACGTGTTGGCCAAGAAGGGTTTTGCCCAGGAACGCGATTACGCCTCAATCGACAACTCACCGGAAGAAAAGGCTCGTGGTATCACTATCAATACCACTCACGTTGAGTACCAGTCAGACAAGCGCCACTACGCTCACGTCGACTGTCCAGGTCACGCTGACTACATTAAGAACATGATCACCGGTGCCGCTCAAATGGACGGTTCCATTTTGGTGGTTTCTGCCAACGATGGCCCAATGCCTCAAACCCGCGAACATATTTTGCTCGCAAAGCAGGTTGGTGTTCCTTATATCGTCGTGTTTTTAAACAAGTGTGATATGGTCACTGATCCAGAACTGCTCGACCTCGTTGAGGAAGAAGTTCGCGATCTTTTGACCAAATACGGTTTCCCAGGAAAAGACACTCCAATCATCCGCGGTTCTGCTTTGAAAGCAATCGAAGGTGATGCTCAGTACGAAGAATCAATCGTGAAGCTGGTTGAAGCGATGGACACTTACATTCCTGAACCAGACCGCGAAGTTGATAAGCCATTCTTGATGCCAATTGAAGATATCTTCTCAATTGAAGGCCGCGGTACAGTTGTTACCGGCCGTATTGAAAGAGGTATCATCAAATTGAACGACGAAGTAGAAATCGTCGGTATCCGCGCTACCCAAAAGACCGTTGTAACCGGTATTGAAATGTTCAACAAGCAGCTTGATGAAGGCCGCGCCGGTGACAATGCTGGACTTTTGCTCCGTGGTACCAAGAAAGAAGATGTTGAGCGTGGTCAGGTTTTGGCTAAGACCGGATCTGTTACCCCTCACACCGAATTCGACGCTGAAGTTTACGTTTTGACCAAAGAAGAAGGCGGACGTCACACTCCATTCTTCAAGGGTTATAAGCCTCAGTTCTACATCCGAACCACAGACGTGACCGGAGAAGTCGAATTGCCAGCTGGCCAGGAAATGGTCATGCCAGGCGATACAGTTACTTTGAAAATTAAGCTCATTACCCCAGTTGCATTGGAAGAAAAGATGCGTTTTGCAGTCCGCGAAGGCGGTCACACTGTAGGTGCTGGTGTAGTGCTTAAAATCAACAAATAACAAGAATTTCCACCCGTTCCGGCCAAAAACCGGGGCGGGTGGTTTTCTTGCCCGAAACCACTAAGGGTTTAGAATTGACATTTTGGGTGAAATCGTTTAGAATATCAAAGTTGTTAACAGCTTAATTAAGCGTTAAGTTATCCACACAAATTAGAAGAAATGCCGCAAAATAACGAGTCAGGTAGAATAAGAATCAAGATTAGGGCCTATGATCACAAGTTGATTGACCAATCAGCTCGTCAGATTGTAGATACAGCAAAGCGCACAGGCGCAGGCGTAATCGGCCCAGTCCCGCTTCCAACCGAAAAGACCAAATATACGGTCCTTCGCTCTACTTTCGTTCACAAGAACGCCCGCGAGCAGTTCGAAATGCGTGTCCACAAGCGTTTAATTGATATTTCAACCCCAACCCCTAAGACCATCGACGCCCTCTCAAACCTTAACCTCCCAGCCGGAGTAGACGTCGAAATCAAGATGTAACTATCGTACAAATTGTGCAGGCCATCATGGCACCGGCAAGGCGTAAGCTAGTTATAAGGATTTAAAAAGAGAATAGACTCAACAATCGTCCTTAGTTTGCAGGAACCGTTTAGGTTCTGCTCCTGCTTTTGGCAGCGAGAAGGATCTGAACGGTTTTTGTTTAGCACAAATTATATCAATATGAAGAAATTCATCGTCGCAGAAAAACTCCACATGTCCCAGATTTTTAACAAGGATGGCAAAGTCGTCCCTGTTACTATTCTTAAGGCTGCTCCTGTAAAAGTTACCCAGGTTAAGGGTGCTGAAAAGGATAAGTATACAGCCGTGCAGGTGGGTTTTGGTAAAAAGAAGAGTCAGAACAAGGCAATGGCCGGTCACCTGAAAGGAATGAAGAACTACGCTAGATTGGTAGAGTTCCGTATCCCTTCAGACATGACATTTGAAAAAGGCCAGGAGATTAAAGTAGATTCTTTTGAAATCGGCGATGTAGTTTCTGTCACTTCCCAGATGAAGGGCCGAGGTTTTGCCGGCGCAATCAAGCGCCATGGTTTCCATGGACAGCCAGCTTCCCACGGTCACGACCACCAAAGAGCAGTAGGTTCCATTGGTATGCGATTCCCACAGCACGTCCGCAAGGGCTTGCGAATGGCTGGTCACATGGCTGGATCCCGCACTGTAAAAAATTTGGAAGTCGTTGATATTGATGCAAAGAAGAATCTAATCGCGATTAAAGGCGCAGTTCCAGGTGCACCGGGAGCAATGGTGAAGATCGAAACCAAGTAATGTTGGTCATTGGGCATCGGGGTGCTGCAGGACTTGCTCCTGAAAACACCTTTAGTTCTTTATATGCCGCGGAAGATACGGGCGTTCAAATGGTCGAGGTCGACTTGCGCATGACTAAGGACGGTCAAATAGTCCTGATGCACGACCCAACACTGACCAGAACGCACGACGACCGAAGAAAAGTGGAAGATCTTACCCTGGAAGAAATCAACCGGATCGGGGAGCGTGAGAACCGCGAAATCCCGGAACTGGGCAAATTCCTGCAGGCCGTAAAAATGCCAATCAACTTGGAACTAAAAGTTGGCGGCATGGAAGCAACCGTCCTTTCGATAATAAAAAATTTCCCGCATAAAGTTTTAATCTCCTCCCACCATCCAACGGTGCTGAAGAAGGTTAGGGCTTTGGACGAGAAAATTCCTTTGGGATTCATCATCGGACAAAAAATGGGCTATATGTTTTCTATCATGATGCTTATAGCCAAGCAATTAGATCTTTATTCAATCCATCCTTACCACACTTTGGTCAACCCTTCGCACATGAAAACCATGCGCGCGATGAACGTCAAAGTTTATCCCTGGACAGTCAATAACCCACATGAGTTTTTGATCTTAAAGGGATTTGGAATCGATGGCGTGTTTACAGATTATCCAAATATCATCAAAGAATAATATGGCAAAAGTCGCAGTATACAACACAGCAGGTGAACAGGTATCAGAAATGGATTTGAACTCCAAAATTTTTGGCGTTGAAAAGATTGATGCTAACCTGGTGCATGAAGCAGTCCGAACCCAAAGAGCAAACAGCCGGGCATCTATAGCTCACACCAAGACCCGCGGCGAAGTCCGCGGTGGCGGTAAAAAGCCATGGAAGCAAAAGGGTACAGGACGCGCCCGTGCCGGTTCCATCCGTTCTCCGTTATGGAAGGGCGGCGGAGTGACTTTTGGTCCAAGAAACGCCAGAAACTGGTCTTTGAAGATGAACAAGTCCGCATTCCGTAAAGCTATTTTCACAGTACTGACAGACAAATTGAATGAAAAGAAAGTTGCTATTTTAGATAAGATTGAAGCAGTTGAAAAAACCAAGGATTTGGTAAACCAAATCAATACTTTGGCCGGCAAGGCAGGTCTGGAAAAGAAATTCGTATTGATTGTCGCCAAGCCTGATAACAAACTGACCCGCGTCGCCAAGAATTTACCAAACGTCACAGTACTTGCAGCCAATCAGCTGAATGTAATTGATTTGCTCCATCACGACGTGATCGTCACCAAAGACGCTTTGGAAGTAATGGAAAAAATTTACCTTAAATAAGCATATGGGATTACTTGATAAGATAACCGGCAAAGCCGAAGAACCAAAGAAGACCAAGAAAGTCGCCAAGAAAAAGGCTGACAATGTATTGGATATGGTTAAAGAAGAACCTAAGGCTGACAAGAAACCAGTTGCTTTGAAGGAAGACACCGGCCGCGCGCACAGAGTCCTCAGACAATACCACCTCTCAGAAAAGACAAACGCAATGTCCAGCCTGGGCCGTTATGTATTTGTAGTTGATAAGAAAGCCAACAAGATTGAGATTAAGAAAGCTGTAGAGAATGTTTATGATGTACATGTTGCCAACGTGAATATCGTCAACACCAAAGGCAAAAACCGCCGCTATGGCCGCGCAGAAGGACGCACTTCAGACTGGAAGAAAGCAATTGTAACCTTAAAAGCAGGGGAGAAGATCTCCGGTTTGGCTGAAGGAGTATAAGATGGCGATTAAGATTTACAAACCAACATCAGCAGGACGAAGAATCCATTCAGTAACCGATTACTCAGGTTTGAGCGCAACGGTTAAGGCCCCCCGCCGTCTGATGGTTTCAAAAACCAAGTCCGCTGGTCGTAACCACTCCGGAAAAATCACTGTCCG
>DASPNG010000024.1:0-4101 GCA_035626635.1 Binatia bacterium
CAACAACTCGCGTAACACCGTCTTCTTTAATAACATGGACGCTGGATATGTTTTTCAAATTTAAAAACACGTCATCTGAAGCTACAGCATCGCTCCACGCATGGAGCGATCCTTGCGTGCGAATGGTGCCGTGCTTGTGACGGTTTAAAATATCAAGAACTTCGGATTCGGATTTTGGTTCATAGTAATGTTTAGGTGAAAAAATTACGTTTTGTCCGAAGTTCCTGATCATATGATTATCTTCCGGTGTGTTTCCTGAATAATATGGTTGTGACCGGGATGGCTACTGCAATGATACCCAAACACCAGACCACTGCAAGCCAGCCATGGTTGCCAATCGGCGCTCCAATCATCAGGGCGCGGATAGCTTCAATCACGTGAGTTATTGGCTGGTTTTCGGCAAAAATTCGAAGGCCTTTGACCATGCTGTCAGTCGGTGCAAAAGCGGCGCTGGCAAAGGTGAGGGGGAAGACAACAAAGAATCCAAGCCACTGCACGACTTCGAATGTTTTTCCAATCAATCCCATGATTGCGGCAATCCAGGACATGGCAAAAGTAAAAAGCAATACAATACCCGCAATCATCAGCCATTCCTGAAACGATGCTTCCGGCCTGAACCCGACAAGCAGTCCTACACCAATCATGATAACTGATTGGATGGCGTTTCTGACCAGGTCTGCTGTAACATGTCCCATAACCACAGCCAGGCTGAAAATCGGCAAAGACTTCAATCGGTCGATAATTCCGCGCTGCAAGTCCATGGCCACGCTAAGCGAGGTAGTCAGGGATCCGAACGCAACGCTTTGGACCAGAATACCAGCCACAAGGAAATTCACGTAACTGACCCCGCCGGTATTAATGGCTCCGCCAAAGACGTACCGGAATAAAAGCATGAACATCACCGGCTGGATGGTCAAACCAAGCAGCTGGTCAGGGTTCTTGAAGATGTGGGACAAACTGCGTTTTATCAAAACGCTCGAATCTACAAAAAACCAGTATGCCCGTGACCTTTCCTCGACTTTTATTTGTCCGGTGTTATAAGTTGTTGAGCTCATTTTTTCTCTTCTCCCTCCGGCTTTTCCTCTTCGGCTTTATGTCCGGTTAAGTTTAAGAACACATCATCAAGGGTTGGTTTGTGCAACGATAAAGTATCGATTTCAATATTGTTCTGTTCCAGCAAATTCAAGATGCGTTTTACGTCCTGAACACTGTCAGTGGCCAGGCTTAAGGTGCGGCGTTTGGCATCCTTCAGCAAAGATTCGCCATTAATGATCTCAGCGGCCTTTTCAAAATTACTTTCCGGTTTTAAGGTCACCTCTAATCTTTCCTTACCGACACGGGATTTCAATTCCTCTGCAGTTCCTTCGGCAATGATCCGGCCGTCGTCCAATACGGCAATTCTGTCTGCCAATTGATCTGCCTCTTCTAAATACTGCGTGGTTAGCAGGATCGTTACATCAGCTTCCACTAATTTTTTGATGATTTCCCACATGGCCAACCTGCTGCGTGGGTCCAATCCAGTGGTAGGCTCGTCCAGGAACAGAATTGGCGGGGTGGCAATCAGACTTAAGGCCAAATCCAATCGTCTTCGCATACCGCCGGAATATGTTTTTACCGGACGGTTGGAAGCTTCTACCAGATCAAACTGTTCCAGTAATTCTTTTGCCCGCTTTTTAGAATCAGCACTGCTCAAATGATACAGCCTGCCCATCATCTCAAGGTTTTCAGTCCCGGTAAGGAATTCGTCAACAGCCGCGTATTGTCCGGTCAGGCCAATACTTTCACGGACTTGGCGGGCGTGGGTTACAACATTGTGGCCGTTAACAGTGGCTGTGCCCCCGTCCGGTTGCAGCAGGGTGCTCAAAATTCTGATGGTAGTTGTTTTACCCGCGCCATTCGGCCCCAGGAGAGCAAGCATTGTCCCGCGTTCCACTTGCAGATTAATCCCTTTTAAAACTTTAACCTCTTTGAATGACTTGGTTAGCTGTTCTACAATAATTGCTTTGTCTTGTGTCATTGTTCGTGTTTAATTACCCGATAATTATACCCCATAAAGATAGGAAAAATCCAGATTTAAGCTTGTTATAGAGATTTGACCTTTTGCTTCGGTCAGAGTACTATCCATAGGCGCTGAAGGGAGGGTTCTATGACGGTAATCACGATGCCGGTAATGGTCGCCACTGGTAATTTGTGTGACGGCTACGTAAACAACGTTCTCTACCAAGTCCAGCCTTTCCTGGGGTCAGACAACCGGCGAATGGCGCTGGGCTTCAACTATTCAAAGGAAGGGGAGCAGTCACTGGGCGGCTATGAATTATTGCCGTTACCCAGACATCAGGTCCTGGTACAAGCCTGGCGTGCGTTGAGGATTCTTGAGCACGCAAGGTACTTTGACCGGAAAACATGCGAAGCAAGCTTCCATGTTGTTGTTCAGAAGCTGCCGCGCAACCAGGGTTTCTACATCACAGAGCTGGCTGACCGCCTGGGAGCGGGACGCGCCGAGACCCTGCAGCTGATAGATTCGGTAAGAGGCTCCACTCCGACTCACGAGCAGCTTTATGAGTTGATCATGAAGCTCCTCATGGTTGGAGTAGAGGTTGATACAATCGAATTGCGTCAGGAGATTGAAGCTCACCGCATTGACGCTGAGGGTCTGTATCAGTATTTGAGTTCACAGGAGGAAGGGGAGAAAGTAAAGAGATTGATTTTTGGTCAGGGGCCAAGGCCAAAACCGGAAATAGAAGGCTTCTGGAACCGTGTCCATCATGTGCTTTTTGGACGGCATCTCTAAACTTGTAATGCGTCAGCAATATGCGGACGTATTTTTTATTTGCTACCGTTAAGCATTTATATTTGATAAAGTGTTTTTATGCATAAATCAAAAAAATTTGGGGTGTTGATCGGTTTGTTTATTCTTACAATTATTTTTGGAACACAAGTTGCGCAGGCAAATCCTAACGCAGACGTGGAAAGCCGTGTCCGTGCTTCATTTCCGGATATGCCGGAAATGGTTGGGATCGCGCAGTGTGAATCGGGTTTTAGGCAGTTTAATGCCGACGGCACGCCTTTGAGAGGTGGAACAGCAAAAAGATATATTGGGATTTTCCAGATTGATGAACAATTGCACCGCGCACGGGCTTTGAGTATGGCATACGACATCAACACTGTTGATGGGAATATCGCATATGCCCGTTACATGTATTTTGCCAGCGGCACTAATCCATGGAAGGGGTGTTTAAGCGCTCCGGCAACACCGCCGCCAACTACTTTTAATCCAGCTCCGCCTGCTAATCCTCCTGCTAATGCGCCTGTTACCTCACCAGCTATAATCGGAGGACTGACTATTAATTTGACTATGGGTCTGACCAGCGACCAAGTAAAAACTTTGCAGCAAATTTTGAATAAGAACGGGTTTGTAGTTTCCGCTTCCGGACCTGGTTCTCCCGGGAATGAAACCTCTTTCTTTGGCAGCTTAACCAGGGAAGCAGTCAGGAAATTCCAGTGCGCCAAAGGTCTTGCCTGCAGCGGCACTGAATCAACAACAGGTTACGGCCGAGTCGGTCCACTGACCCGCTCAGCTTTAAATCAAATGAGATAAAAAAAGCAGCCTGCCCGGAATTGCTCCGGGAGGCTCAAGCGTTACTGTTCCGTGATCTCCCCAGGCCACTGGAGTTTGTCGGCTTCTCTCTTCAGCCTTTTTCTGGCGTAGTCGGTGATAGGGATGTTGAGGTAGAAAACGATGTTGCGGTTGTTCCCCATGCCGACGAAATCGACCTTGTATTTGTCTACCAGCTCAACAAGATTATCTCTGACCATGTTCTTCTTGAGTTTTGCGTCGACGAACATGTCGAGATTCATGTGGACGAGTCGTAGAGCGGCCTTGTGCTCGTCACCGTCTTCACATTGAAGAGACTGTGGACACTGTACGATTTCAATCGTACCGGCATTGAACTTGATCTTGCCAGTCGGCATGCCCCCCAGAAGTTCCTCTTGATTCTGCAGGACATACTCGTTGAGTATTCTCTGGCGTTCTTTCTGGGCTTTGATCCGCTTTCCGACTTTCTTCTCGACCTGCTCTTCAAGGTCAGCAATTTGTTGCTG
>DASPNG010000025.1:0-2213 GCA_035626635.1 Binatia bacterium
CCCCGGCACCTGGTTATTGTTTTCTATTACTTCAACAATATCCTGCGGAGATTTCATAATACCGGGAAAGGCTCCTTTAATATCGTTCCAGTACAAGGCAAAAACAAGCACCACTCCGAATACTGCTAACAAACCAATGAGTTTAAATAGGTTTTTGATCATTGTTCACTTGGATAAATTCTTCAATCCTTTCTTTGTACCTGTTATAGAAGTAGCCTGCAAGAAGCAAAATTATTCCCAATGAAATAAAGGAAATAAATCTATAAAAGTTAGAAAGGTTGGAGGTATCGTACAGGAAGACCTTAAATATGACAATTGCAAAAAGTCCCAGAGAAAATAACCTTGCCCCAGCGGATTTTCTGGCAATACCGATCGCCAACAACAATCCGGCGTACAAGCTCCAGGCCACAGAGAGTGCCGCACGCTTTGAATTGACCAAACTCCTATACTTGTCGGAAGAGTTGGCCCCTGATAATTGCCTGTCAAAGTAGCTTGTAATTTCCAGGCTTAAAACCCAAATCAAAAGTAAATTAATGCCAAGCAGAAAAATCTTGGAAACTTGAGACCGTTCACCTTCCCGCAACTCTTCTTGGGGCTTGCTTTGAAGTAAATACGCCATAACACCAAATATGCCGGCAGTCAACGCAAAGGATAGTACCCTCATGTTCAATAACGGCTGATGGGCGCTCAAATCGACTTCTGTATCAAACAGAATAACACGCATAGCAGCAAATAAAGCGGTTACATATGCAAGCACTCTAAGATCATAATTTTTGGTGTTTAAACCAATGATCAAAGCCAATAAGCCAAGCATCGCCCATACAATACCAACCCAGTTGTCATTTCCGAATTTCATGATTTCTGCTACCGTCCAAAACATCGCTGCTATATGGGCCTGAATGACCAGAACCTCAAAACCCTTTTCAATATTTTCAGGAACAATGCTTTCAGAAATTTTCTTTCTGAACCAATAGATCATGTAAGCTGTCACTGAAATTATTCCGATTACTATCAAAAATGTCAGCGCACGACCATTAAATATTGCCTGTGTTTCATTGAATGGGGTGAAATCGAACAACAACAATCTAAGCGTAGCCACCATAAATAAAACATGAGCCACCAGCTGCAGACTTTTCCAGTTTCTGAACAAACTATAATACATCAAAAACATTGCTTCAGCTGCCCAACCAATCGTGATCCACTGCTTATCAAACAACAGCGGAATACTGACAAACAGCATGGTTGACCCCACCCCAAAATGAAAAATTTTAGCGTCCTTATTATCATCCGGTATGGCATTACCCAACACAAAATAGACTGAGGCAAGAAGAAATGCGAACCAGCCAATATAATCACTGTTCACGCCAATTACCGCGTAACCTGCCAGGAAGTAAAACAAAGGATTAAAAATTACCAACGCGAGATCATTTTCATCCGCTTTATGCTTCTGAACAAAATATCTGTAGATATTTGCGGACAGGAATGTCAAAAAGAATAAAGTCAGGTATACCATGCTGGTTACCATCAAACTCGAGTTGTAGGAACCGGAATGCCAGCTTACGTACACTACCGCTGATCCAAGCAAAGCACCTAAAGTAATATTTCTCCAGGATTTCCATAAGGCCAATAACAACACGCCCATATTCAACAAAACTATATATATGAAAAGCTTATGCGGATCGCCGGCAGGTAAACCGATGAGAAAAGGGGTAAGATAGGCGCCAAACTGAGCCACTCCGGCCAAGGGCTGGGAATTTGCCCTAACAGCCAGGAAAACACCTCCTAAAGTGATTAAAATCATCGATATAAAGGCTACAGGCTGGGTGACAAGGCTATAAAAGCTGTATGCTGCAAAAAAGGTCAGGTATAAGATTCCTATCCCTGTGCCTTGCAGTACCTGGGAATATTGCAGGTATACCCTCTTTAAATATTCACCAAGTGCAATAACTGCCAAACCCGCGATTACTCCTAATACTATTCGCATAGTTTCAGTAATCAAATTTTGCTCAAATGCAAACCGTAGAAAGAATCCTACTCCGAATAAGACTGCAACCGCGCCGACATAGGTGAAAAATTTGCCACCAAGTTTAAACTCCAGATCTCTGTCTTGTTTATGCTGCACTTCCGGAGGTACTGGTATCACATGATGTGCAATCGGCGCAGATGGTGGATTTGGTACGTTAACCGGAGGACGAAGAGGTGGAGAAAATGCT
>DASPNG010000026.1:0-2475 GCA_035626635.1 Binatia bacterium
CTGGGTCAAATACTCCACTGGCGAAGACGACATAATCCTTTCCACCTCTCTTGGCCAGGCCATCCGCTTTGATGAAAAAGACGCACGGCCAATGGGCCGCACCGCCGCTGGCGTCCGAGGCATGAGAATCAAAAAAGGTGATTGGCTGATGAGTATGGACCTGGTCTCCAAGAGAGATAAGCTTGAGAACCTGCAAATTTTTGTGGTAACTGAAAACGGTTTGGGTAAAAAGACAGATTTAGACCAGTACAAAAAACAACACAGGGGTGGGTCCGGTATAAAAACACTGAAGGTCACGCCAAAAACCGGCAACATTGTCTCTCTCCACGTCATCGACAAGTCCCAGGAGCACGATGTTATCGTCATCACCAAATCAGGCCAGACACTCCGCACTCCTGTGGGTAAAATTTCCACCCAGGGCCGTGCTACACAGGGAGTACGTATTATGTCACTCGATGCACAAGACAAAGTAGCTACCACAACAATAATTTAGTGCAAACCAACTAATAGCTAATCGGTTCGAAAAGCATTAAGCTTCTTGCAAGGGAGTAGTGCAGTCCTGGATTAACTCAGGACCTGAAGGATCCTGATTATTCTCAGGATTGCACCACCCGCAAGGAGCTTTTATGTTTGAGAGGGATACAAACAATTCGTGGGTTGGAGGGGTAGCCTCTGGATTGTCTGACAAATATAATGTTAGCGTTTCCTTGTTGCGGATCTTGTTTCTGCTTGGATTTCTCGTCCTGGGAATCGGGTTGGCGGTCTACGCCTGGTTCTGGATGAATAACCCGGAAACTAATAATACAATACGAATGAATTTTTCTTCCTAAATGCTCGAAATAACGCCTCGTAATTGGGGCGTTTTTTGTTTATAATATTGGAGCACAACTAACTTCATTAGATATGTCAGGACACAGTAAATGGGCGACAATCAAAAGACAAAAAGCCGCAACTGACAACAAACGCGGCAAGCTTTTTTCCAAACTGGCCAAGAACATAGCAGTGGCCGTAAGAGTTGGTGGAAGCACAGACCCAAACTTCAACTTCAAACTCCGAGTGGCGGTGGACAAAGCCAAACAGGCGGCCATGCCTGCTGATAACATTGACCGGGCAATCAAGCGCGGAGCAGGGGAAGGCAAAGAGGCAATTGAAAACGTCATGTACGAAGGTTACGGTCCAGCCGGCAGCGCGTTCATGGTAGAGGCAGTAACAGATAACAAGAACCGTACTACACAAAACATGCGCCTTATTTTCAACCGGCACGGCGGCAGAATGGGGGAGCAGGGGAGCGTTGGCTGGATGTTTGAATCCAAAGGACAAATCCTGCTGGAAAAGCAGGCAGGATTGGAGGATCTTTCATTAGAACTGATAGACCAGGGAGCAGAAGACATTAAAGAGTCAGAAGAGGGAATGGAAGTTTACACTCTCCCTGTTGATTTGGAAAAAACAAAAAAATGGATCGAAGATAAAGGATTAAAGATACTGGATGCGGAAGTAGTCCTGAAATCAAACCAACCCGCTAATCTTTCAGAAGAAGACCAACAAAAGGTGCAGGAGCTCGTATCTGCGCTTGAGGATGATGACGACGTGATGAATGTTCATACTAATGTTAACTTTTAACCGTGACTATATTAGGCATTGATCCTGGCATAGGCCGCATGGGCTACGCCATCATAAAACACCAAAACAGCCAGTCGGTTCTTTCAGAATGCGGGTGCATTACCACGCCTGCCGGAACGCCTGATCCGGACAGGTTATTGGAAATAAGAGAAGACCTGGATGTAATTATGAAAAAATGGAAGCCGGACATTCTTTGCATTGAATCACTTTACTTTGCTGCCAACAGCAAAACAGCCATGAGCGTTGGTCAGGCCCGGGGAGTGGCATTGGTCACAGCTGCAGAACACGGCTTGGATATAATTGAAATGACTCCCTTGCAGGTAAAAATCGCTGTGACCGGTTATGGCAAAGCAGAAAAATCACAGGTGCAGAAAATGTTGCTGAGTATTTTAAAGCTGAATAAAATTCCTAAACCAGATGACGCCGCTGATGCAGCAGCAATCGCCTGGGCAGGAATTGGAAGAGTAAGGCTGGCAAAAATAAAATAGACCCGAGAGGTCTATTTTTTTATCTTTATGAATTTGCGTTTACCTGCCTGCACTATCTGTCCGGGTTCTAAATTCAATTTACCATCCAACTCCTTAACCACCTGATCGTTCAGTTTCACGCCGCCCTGCTGTACCAATCGTCTCGCTTCACTTTTACTCGGCGCCATCTTTGTCTCCACCAGCAGGTCAACTATATTATCTGACTTCACTTTCATCTCAGGGATATCAGTAGGTTTTTCTTTCTGCGAAAACACCCGGTCAAACTCTTCAGATGCAGCCAAACCGGCCTTTTTACCATGGTAAAGTGTAACTATCTCTTCTGCCAATCGTTTCTTTACCTGACGGGGGTTCACCCCTTTTTTTAGTT
>DASPNG010000027.1:0-11473 GCA_035626635.1 Binatia bacterium
GTGTATAGCCTTTTACAGTGTTAACCAGATTTGGGATCAGGTCATATCTGCGCTTTAGCTGGACTTCAATGTCTGCCCAGGCTTCCTCTACGCGGTTTCTGGATCTGACCAGGCCGTTGTAGATGGCAATCAGGGCCAGTACCAGGACACCGACAATAATTAACGCGTACCACATGTTTTTGCCTTTCAGTTAAATAGCTTAAGTTAATTATAAGTGATTTGTAAGCGCTTCGCAAAATATGGTATAATTAGGACATTAATTAGAGAGTTAAACTAACAGAAATGTCCATATCTATTGAAGAAGTTGACCGTATAGCAAAACTTTCCAGGCTGAAATTTACAGACGATGAGAAACAAAAATTACAATCTGAAATGAGCGATATTTTAGGATACGTTGACCAGCTGAAAAAAATTGAAGGCAAGATCCCGAGTTTGGATATGTCACAGCAGGATGGAATCAATCTGATGCGCGACGATGTGGTTGAAATAACCTCTGAACCGGAAGAGTTTTTGCATCAGGCGCCTGGCAGGGAAGGAAATTACATTAAAGTTAAGAGCGTACTTGAATAAGATGAATTTAAACGAACTTACGGTTAAGGAAGCAGCCAGAAAATTACAAAGCAAAGAAATTTCCGCAGTCGAATTGACCCAGGCGCATTTGGACCGGATAAAAAAAGTTGATGGTGACGTGCACGCTTTTTTGTATGTGGCGGAAAAAGAGGCGATTGCCCAGGCAGAAGAAGCAGACAAGATAATTACAGATAATATTTCACCTTTGACCGGCATTCCTTATGCGGTAAAGGACAATATTCTGGTGAAAGGATACCAGGCCACTGCTGCTTCGAAGATTTTAGAAAATTACAAAGCCACTTACGATGCTACTGCCATTAAAAGGATAAAGACTTCCTCTCCAGTAATGATCGGCAAAACAAACCTGGATGAATTTGCCATGGGCGGTTCAACGGAAAATTCCCCTTATGGTGTTACAAAAAACCCCTATGATTTAACACGAGTGTCCGGCGGGTCTTCCGGTGGTTCTGCTGCAGCTGTGGCCGCAGGCGAAGCATTATTTGCGTTCGGAACTGATACCGGTGGTTCTGTCAGACAACCTGCGTCATTTTGCGGTGTGGTTGGATTGAAGCCTACATATGGCAGAGTATCGCGATACGGCCTGATGGCTATGGGTTCTTCCCTGGACCAGCTTGGAGTATTTGCAAGGACAGTGGAAGATACTGCTATGGTTTTCCAACAAGTTGCCGGTCCAGATGAATATGACACAACGACTTTACCAAAACCTGTTCCTGAATATTCGACTTTCTTGAAGGATGACGTGAAGGGAATGAAAGTCGGCGTGCCAAAAGAATATTTTGGAGAAGGAATGGATCCGGAAGTTCGTGAAATTATAAATAACGCAATCAAAAAATTTGAAGAGCTTGGCGCAACGGTTGAGGAAATGAGCTTGCCGCACGCGGAATATTCTTTGGCTGCATACTACATCATCATGCCAGTTGAAGTTTCAGCAAACCTGTCCCGCTATGACGGAGTGAGGTATGGCTTATCAATTCCTGGCAAATCGCTGGAAGAGACATATTACAACAGCAGGTCTGACGGCTTTGGGAAGGAAGCAAAACGGCGCATCATGATTGGGACTTATGCCTCGTCAGCCGGTTATTTTGACGCATATTACAAGAAGGCAAAACTTGCCCAGGATTTAATCAGACATGATTTCAATGAAGCCTTTAAAAAATATGACATCCTGCTGACAGCAACCGCACCTACGCCTGCTTTCAAGATCGGAGAAAAGTCTGCGGACCCTTTGTCCATGTATTTAGCTGATATCTATACAGTCGGTTTGAATATTGCTGGAGTGCCAGGAATTTCCGTGCCGGCTGGTATAACCAAAGCCGGCTTGCCGGTAGGTTTGCAGATTATCGCACCTCATTTCAAAGAAGAAAATTTGTTCTGGGCCGGGCATGCCTTTGAACAATCTTTAAATCTAAAATTAAAACCGCAATTAGCGGAGTAAAAATAAAAATATGAAATTAAAGTTTTTGCCAATTGTTTTAGCCTTAATCCTGCTGGTACCGTTTGTAGTGGCAGCACAAAATTCCACCGGTAACCCGTGTACTGGCGGCGGCAACCTTGGCGCATGTGTGTCTAGAATTTATATCTGGTCGATCGGGATTTCCGCACTTTTGGCAGTAATGATGACTGTATTTGGCGGTTATTGGATCATGACTGCCCGCGGAAACGGGGCACAGGTTGAAAAAGGAAAAGATTATATCCGTGGATCATTAATTGGAATGGTGCTTTTGCTAGCTGCATACCTCATCCTAAATACGATAAATACTGATCTGACAGATTTTAACACCACTAACCTGAACGCACCTGCAAGTACCCCAGCCACTAATACTCCAGCTAACAACACCCCAAATACGAACACCCCAACCACTAACCCGTAAACAGTAACCGTATACAGATGAGCTACGAACCAATCATTGGACTTGAAGTCCATGTGCAACTGAAAACACAAAGCAAAATGTTTTGCCGTTCTAAAAACGCGGAAAGCACAGAATCAAATGTGCATATTTGCGAAGTGTGCACAGGACAGCCGGGCACTTTGCCTGTCATAAACCGTGAAGCCGTGAAGAAGGCAGTCATGGTTGGTTTGTCGTTAAATTGTGAAATTGCAGAATACTCAAAATTTGACCGTAAAAATTATTTCTACCCGGACCTTCCAAAAGGTTACCAAATATCCCAATTTGATATGCCGATCAACGGTAAAGGTGAGCTGGAAATAATTGTTAGCGGAGAAAAACGGAAGATTGGAATCACACGCGCCCATTTGGAAGAAGATGCCGGTAAATTAATGCATCCTGCCGGCGCAAATTTCAGCTTAGTCGATTACAACCGTGCGGGTGTGCCGCTTTTGGAAATTGTGAGTGAACCTGATATCCGCACCAGTGAAGAAGCCAGAATCTATCTGCAGGAATTGCAAAACATCATGCGGTACTTGGGCGTTTCTGATGCTGATATGGAAAAAGGTCATTTGCGGTGCGACGCCAACATCTCTTTGAGGAAAAAAGGTGAGACCGGTTTTCCTCCATATAAAGTGGAAGTAAAGAACATGAACTCGTTTAAGGCAGTTGCTAGCGCGATTGAATATGAAATTGAAAGACAGACTGAGATCTTGAAAGAAGGCAATGTTCCGGCAAAAGAAACCCGCGGCTGGGTTGATGATAAAGGTATTACTGTGAGCCAGCGGTCTAAAGAAGAATCACAGGATTACAGATACTTCCCGGAACCGGACCTGCCTGTGCTGCATTTTTCTGAGGAATGGATAGGCGAAATCAGGAGACTTCTTCCTGAGCTGCCGATGCAGAGAAAAGCCAGGTTCATGGAACAGTTCCAGATGACTGACAAAGACGCGTATACTTTAGTGAGTTACAAGGAACTTGCTGATTATTTTGAAAATGTTTTATCCGAGCTTGATGCCTGGATGGAAGCAGAAGGTAAAGATCCTGCATCTGATAAAAAGAAATATGTGAAATTGGCAGCTAACTGGTGTATTGGCCAGTTCTTGTCATTGCTGAACGAAAATAAGCAGCTGCCGAATGAATCAAAAATAACCGCGGAAAACTTTGCCGAGCTGCTCAAACTGATTGGTACCAACAAGGTATCGCAGCTTTCTGCAAAAGACATTTTTGCCAAGATGTTTGAATCAGGTGAAGATCCTTCCAATCTTTTGGAATCTATGGGGCTGGCTCAGGTTTCGGACGAAGGACTGATTGTTGAGGTCGTAAAGAAAATAATTGCAGAGAATCCAAAGGCAGTGGAAGACGTTAAGGCAAAAGGTGAGAAGGCTTTTGGCTTCCTAGTAGGACAAGCAATGAAAGAACTGAAGGGTAAAGGCAATCCGCAACTTATAAACGAGATCCTTAAAAAAGAATTGAATGTCTGAAGTTGAATTCGAAAAAAATAGACAGGATTGGGAAAAATTGGAAAGTGCGCCTCAGACTTTAGATATTATCAAAGTTGATGATTAAAATATCCACTGGCAGAGTGGTGCCAATGCACGTGAGTATAAAATGTTCGTAACCGTATTTGGTGAGTTAAAAAAGAAACAGGTTTGAGATTAGATAAAATTCTTTAGCAATTTTTCAGCCTGAGTTTGTGTCTTAATCCAGTTAATCCGTGAATCTTTCTTAAACCATGTCATTTGTCGTTTGGCAAAACGGTGAATGGCATTTTTTAATTCTGCAATCATCTGCTCGTAAGACAGTTTTTTTTGCAGGTATAAAGATATGTATCGGTATTCCAAACCAAACGTTTCCAGTTTTTTGTGTGATACGCCTTGGGTTAACAACTTCCTCACTTCCTTCACCATCCCTTGGTTTAATCTTTCTTCCAGTCTTTTGTCTATGGCGGAATAAAGCGCTATCTGAGGTTTATTCAAGCCTATGATTAAACTGTCGTAGATTTTATTTCTTCGCAGTGGTGGAACTTTGTTGCCGCTGGACTTTATAATTTCAATGGCACGGACCAGGCGGACTTTATTGTGGCTGTCAATGTTCTGAGCCCTTCTTGGATCCAGTTTTTTTAATATCTTAAATAACTCCAGTTCTGATTTTACTTCCAATTCCTTTCTGAGTTTCAGATCAGGTTTAACTTCCGGCAGATTCAAATCATCAATTACGGTATAAATATAAAAAGCCGTGCCGCCAACCAAAATAGGCAATCGGCCTCTTTGTGAAATGTCCTTAATTGCTTTGACTGCGAGTTTTTTGAATCGCGCAACAGTAAACTGGCGCTTGGGGGATGCAATATCAAGCAGGTGATGCGGGACAATTTTTTGTTCTTTTTTTGAAACTTTCCCGGTGCCCAGGTCCATACCTTTATATATCTGTCTTGAGTCAGCGGAAATAATCTCCCCGTTGTATTTTTTGGCGAGTTGAATGGCGAGATTGGATTTTCCGGTGGCGGTGGGGCCAAGGATTACTAAAATTTTCTCCATAGTGTAACGATTATCCGGCGTGATCGTATAAGCCTTTGATATCATTTCTTTTTGCCGGCGATTTTCATAGCGGCAAACTTGCTGGAACGAAGCAAACTACGCCCGTGTATTTTCATGCGTGGGCGTTTTTTCTGTTCCCTCTTTTCTGCTTTTGTAATTATGACGCGATCCTTTTTCATAAAGTTTTTATAGGACGAAGACCAACTTACATTGTTACAATATTTTCCTGTTTGCTTAGTATAGCTTAAATTGCTTAGTAATTCACGTTTTGCGGATTTGTTTCAGATTATTATCTAAAAAGCTACCGCTTTCAAATTATTTTGTTAGTTCCTTCTATACAAGAAATCGTACAACGTGCTCCGGATACTTGCAAATATCAATATCATTTTTTGTCATACGTTATCCTAAGATTTTCTTAAAGCTGTTGTTATGTCCAACAACGTCAAGCAATTGATCCAAAAAAACTGACTGTGTTGCACAGTGGCGACTGGACAAGCTAAAAGGTATTTTTCATCCATGCTAAGTATAATCATTCCCACATATAACGAGAGGGATAACCTCTCGGACCTGATCAAGCGACTGGTCCGCCCTTTGAATTACAAACGGCTGGAATACGAGCTTGTTTTTATTGACGATCATTCAACAGACGGAACGTTCGAGTATTTGCAGGAACTTAAGGAAATTCTGCCGATACAGGTCTACCGTAAAATTGGCAAGCGCGGCAAGGCGCAATCCTTGTTGCAGGGATTTTTGGAATCACACGGGGACGTGTTGGCCTTCATTGATGCTGATCTGCAATATCCGCCGGAAGCAATCCCTAAAATGATGAAGCAGCTGCAGCATTTTGATATTGTTATTGGCAAGCGTCAGCATGAGCACGGGTTTTGGTTGCGGGATAAATTAACCAAGATTTTTAACTTTTTCTTCGGGAAAGTTTTGCTGGGCTTAGATTATGACGTGCAGTCTGGTTTGAAAGTGTTTAAAAGAGATGTTCTGCATAATTTGCACCTGAGCCCAAGTAAGTGGGGTTTTGATTATGAATTCCTTTTTAAGGCAAAAAGGATGGGGTGGAGGATTGGCCAGCAGTCAATTAACTTCAGCGTAAGAAAAAACGGTCAGAGCAATGTAGGAGTTATGACTGCGTTTGAACTTGCCTGGGGCGCTTTGAAGCTTCGGTTAAAGTACATGGTTCGCAGTGTATTAAAATTCCTGGATTATCCTCATCCAAGCGAAAGGCATCCGGTCAATTACAAAAACAAGGACGATTTCTTGTTCGTTCCGGAAATACATAGTTCAAAAAAACACTGGTATGCTGAAAATATAAGTTTGCTGATAGTGGCCTCGCTGTCCGTAGTAGCGTTCATTGGCGGAGTGAGTTATTTGACTGGTTGGTCACCTATTATTGTGATTTCCGGTTTGATAGCGATATTCTATATTGTCCTGATGTTGTTCAAATTCCGAATGATCTATCATGCTACAAACCGGACGTTTGTTGAGATTACGGATGAGGAAATTGCAGCCATTAAAGATGAAGAGCTTCCGGTAATTACAATACTCATCCCTTTGAACAAGGAAGCAGAAGTGATCGGCCAGATAAAAAAGGCAATGACCTCTTTAGACTATCCGGCTGAGAAATTGGATGCGATCATTACACTTGAGCATTACGACCATGAGACAATTCAGGCGATTGATAGAGCATATTTCCCACCGCATTTTAAAAAGCTCATCCTGCCTGACGTGAAACCAAAGACCAAGCCGAAATGCTTGAATGTGGCATTGCCTCATGCCAAAGGCGAATTTCTGGTGATCTATGATGCGGAAATCATGCCTGACCCTGACCAGCTGAAAAAGGCATATCTTGCCTTCAAGAAACATCCGGATGTATCTGCATTACAGACCAGGCTGGACCATTATAATCCTGACCAAAGCGTGATTACCCGGTTATTTAATGAAGAATTCTCATTCCACTTTGACATGATGTTGCCTGGGTTGCAGAAGATGGGTTATCCGCTTCCTTTAGCCGGCCATAGCGTAATTTTCCGTACTGAGGTTCTGAGGGAAGTCGGTGGATGGGATCCATATAACGTGACAGAAGATGCTGATATGGGAATCAGACTTGCCCGCGCAGGCAAGAAAATTGAAATTCTGGATTCTTACAGCAGGGAAGAGGCAACTACTTCTATGATCACTTGGGTAAAACAGCGCACCCGTTGGATTAAAGGGTTCATTCAGACCACAATGGTCCATATGCGCCATCCATTCAGGTTCAAGAAAGAACTGGGGCTGGGATGGGGCGGATTCATGGCTTTCCTGATTACTGTACCTGCAAGTGTTGCCATCAATATTATGAACCTGGGATTCTGGGCACTGCTTATTGGTTGGTTTGCCACAGAATCTGAGCTGATCAAATCCTTGTTCCCTGGTCCAATCTATTACGCTTCGCTTACCACTTTCCTGGTTGGAAATTTCACTTTTATTTACCTGAACATGGTGAGCTCATATAACCGGCAGCGTTACAGCCTGGTTGCGTACGGCTTGTTGTCACCGTTTTATTGGATGCTGCTGGCTGTGGCTTCCGTCAGGGCAGCGATAGAATTTGTAGTTAAACCTCATCACTGGGACAAAACCACGCATGGTGTCCACTTGAACAAGAAAGAAGACGAAGAAGTTGTAATCAAACGATATGTCATACCATCAAACTCATAAATCAAACTGGATTCATTCCGAGTATTGGGTAGCGGTAGTTTCCTCAATCATAGGCGCATTGGGCGTTTGGTACGTTTACTCATTGGGATTAGTCAAAGAACTTACCGATGCCCACGCCCACCTGAATTTCTCCAAAATGTTATTTGAAAGCCTGACTCCAGGCGTCAGCCAGATTGGTTACTGGCCGCCTTTACTGCACGTACTTATGGCGCCTTTCACCCAAATCCCGTCTTTGTACGAGACCGGCCTGGCCGGTGCTGTGGTAATTTTGCCGTTTTATGTGCTGGGTTCAGTGTTCTGCTATAAGCTGGTAAAACTTATGACCGGAAATTCAGTGCTGTCCTGGTCCGGCGCCTTCCTGTTCATGCTCAACCCTTACGTAATCTACTACACCGCAACTCCGATGATGGAAGTGATGTTCTTGGGAAACCTTATGGGTGTGGCATACTTTATAGCCTCTTGGATGTATAAAGGAAGATTGATTGACCTTATTGGTACGGGAATATTCGTTATGCTTGCCACTCTTGCCAGATATGAAGGGATAATCCTTGTTCCTCTGGTTGCAATGATAATCGTTGCGGAATTAATCAGAAGACGCCGCCAGTTCTCTGAGATCCAGGCTACTGTCCTGCTGTTTGTTATGGTTGGGGCGATTGGGATCGGTACCATCATCTCCTACAGCTGGATTTTTGGAGGGAATCCTTTGGCGTTCATGGGCGGAGAATGGATCAGGTCTGCTGATGCCAACTCCACAAACATCAGGACAGAAGGAAATATTTTCAGTACCTTCCAATATCTGCTCCATGCTTCTTACTACATGATCGGACAAAACCTGATTTGGTTTGCGGCAATTTGTCTGCCGTTCTTGTTTGCAATCGCAAAAAATCGATTGCAGGTTTTGGCTGTCCTGAGTGTGTTGATCAGTCCTTTGTTGTTTATCGCACTGGCTTTATACCAGGGGAGTTATAATGTGGCCGTTCCTGACCTCTCACCGTGGAATATCTTTTTGAATGAACGTTACGGTCTGGCCTGGATTGGATTTGTGATAATCTCGCCAATGCTGCTGATTGGAGCAGTGCTTAGGATGGAATCAATCACACGGTGGGTCAAATATTCAGGGTATGTCACAGCTGCAGCGGCCATCACAGTCCTAATGTATGCCACTGCGGATAACCTTTATACTGTGGCTAAAACGGATAAATTTTTTATAGTCAGGAATAATATCAATACGCCACGTGCAAGCCAGGAAGAGCTGGCTGCCTTCCTTGGAGAAAGATATGATTTTGGTAAAGTACTACTCACCCGTGCAGATAACGATCCCGTGCTTTCGGAAGCAGGCATCCCGCTGCATAGTTATATTTATGAAGCCAATTTCCGGTATTTTGAACAATCCCTTGATGAACCATGGATTTTTGCCCGCTGGGTGGTCATGCATAATCCAGATGACCAGAAAGACCAGTGGTCAGTTAACAATGAAAATGTTGCCAGGAGGTGGGCAGGAAATGAGCAGTTTGAGCACTTCTATGAGCTGGTATATGAAAATACCAAGAGAAGGGTATATAAAATTAATGATGAACGAGTAGTTGCATACGCGGAAGAAAATAACTTTGATCTCTCGCAAATCCCTTCAGTCAACAGGGAAATGGGTAAATGGAATCCGCTTGATTTTTACAATAAGCTTCAAGTCAGCGTCAGCGTAAAAAAAAACTGAAACCTGAAATTGTTCATGCGGACATTTTCTCAAGTATCATAGATCTGTTCCGAAAAAGGAAATCGTCCTGTAATATTTCCGATCCTTCAAAAATAAGTATAGAAACAGAAGCCTTGTCTAAAGAAGAAGTACGGGAGATGCTGGAGGATTATTACAGGAATTGTCTTAAACCACAGTACCGGTTCGGCTATACAGATATTGAAGGGCGGGGGAACTCAGAATCACAGAGTTATGCGCTTCTGCAATCTTTCTGGATGGATGATAAAAAGACTTTTGACCGAGTGTGGTTATGGACACAGCGGAATCTTCAGCGTGAAGAAGATAATCTTTTTTCGTGGGATTTTGAGCTGAAAAACAGTTTTATTAATTTCCCATTTAAAAAGGCAAACATCAAAGACGAAAATCCTGCCACTGACGCCGATACTGACATTGCGTATGCTCTTTTGCTGGCCGGAGAAAAATGGAAAGACGATGAATATATTGAGGAGGCCAAAAAAATCATCAACGGGATCTGGGAGCAGGAAGTAACTGAGCATCAGGGCAGGTTATATTTGTTGCCGGGAAACTGGGCAGTGGATGAGCAGCGAATTGTAATTAATCCGTCTTATTTTTCCCCGGTAGCGTTCCAGTTATTTGCAAGGTACGACAGTAATCATGACTGGAATAAACTTTACACAGATTCTTATTTGAATTTGAAAGACATACAGAATCAAGTAAACCGGGGCGAGAAAAATATTCTGCCTACGAACTGGGTAGTCATCAATAAAAGTAATAATATGATTCATCCGTTTGAAGGGAAACCGGATTCCTATGATTATTCCTACGATGCTTTCAGGACTTTATGGAGAGCTGGCTTCCACCAGCAAACATCCCCAAGTTTCCCATCCTGGGAATATATTTCTGCGTTTCGGAGTATTTTTGAAGCGGATTGGAACGACGACCAAAATTTATGCACTCTTTACCATTATAGAAACCAGAGGCTGGAATGTAATTCCAGCACGACAGGTCTTGCTGGTATTATAGGTGCGCTGTCGGTGACTAATGGTTATGTGGCAGAACAAATCATCAAAAAACATTATATCCATGAGAACACGCTTAGTTTTCCTGAGAATAGTTTTTACGGCGGATCATGGCATTGGTTTGCCGCATGGCTCTGGACACAAACATAAAAACAAGCCCCTTAACGAGACTTGTTTTTTTATTTATATACCTGACTGCTTTACCAATTCTATGGTGTATTCCGGCCAGAAGGTTCCGGCAGAAGGGCCGCCGTTACAATTGCCATCTGATTCACCCGGTGCCTTTATCCAAAGATATGCGTCTACTTTTGAGTTACCTGTATTGGTTGTTGGTTTTTGTCCAAGTTTTCTTCCCCATGGATTACACCATTGGTTGTCTTGAGCCGGACCGTTGCCGTTGCGTGATGTGTCGATCACAAAATGTTTGCCGCCGGTCTTTGAGGAGATTTGTTCACCATAACTGATGCTGTCTGATGTGGTGAAGAAGTTGGAAGTATTGAGTGCAAATCCGTTGGCCTGGTCAATGCCGGATTTTTTCAGTCTTTCCGACATGTCGCCTGCATCAATCCACTTTGCGTGTCCTGCGTCCAGATAGACTGCAGTGTTTCCGTTTTTCTTCAGCATGCTGACTGCATCGCGGAGAGCGTTAAATCGATTTTCTTTGTCATTGCCTGACAAACAATCAACCATGGCAAGGGCGTCTGGTTCAAGGATGACAATTGCCTTACGGGAGCCGATTCCTGCTGCAATAGATCCGACCCAGGAACGGTAACTGTCGTAGCTGCCCATACCGCCACTTGAATATCCGCCACAGTCTCTTTGAGGGATGTTGTAAGCCACAAACACGGCAGTTTTGTTTTGGTTGGCTGCTGCCTCAGAAGTCTTTCTCACGTCTTCATAGATGTTGGAGTTCCAGCCACCAAGCCATTGTGCTGTAGGTTGGGAGGAAACTTTTTCCACCAGAGAAGCTTCATATGAGCGACTGTTTCGGTTGTTGTTTACCCAATTTTGCGCCTGGCTGTA
>DASPNG010000028.1:0-3743 GCA_035626635.1 Binatia bacterium
GGCTTTGGTAGCGTTATCCAGATCCTGCTGCGACAATATTTTGGTCTCAGTGGAACTACCGCCAGTTAAGGCCGTAGATGTTTCTCCGTACACATCAGCTTGTCCCAGTGCGGCATTCTGGATTTCCATCCGTACTTTTGAGCCAATATTGAAATTCGCGCCGACTTCTTGCGCCACAATTGGTACTGGGGCAATCAGACTGGATGAATCAATTTCCTGCTGCTGTCCAGTTCCAATCCTTGCAGTTGGTCTCAAACCGGTCACGTCCCTGGCAAAAGAATATTTCTTGCCGTCTACAATAAGGGTGGTGGTGGCAGCGCGTAATGTTAGGGTATTCTTTGTGAAATTATATAGCTGTACTGAGCCCGTTGCTTTGGTTCCGGAAAGTCTTACGCCAGTAGTCGGGAAATTTTTAGTATGGGAAAGTTCTCGGTTTACCGTTTCACCCGGAATGGTCAATCTGGAACTGTTGATTGAACGGGTTTCTCTATCAACGGAAATTTCCATGTCACGGGTAATTGGTTCTGATCTGGCGTAAACAGTAATATTGGCTTGTGGTACAAGTATAAACAAACCGAAAGCGATCAGGACTATCACAATCACCCCAAGCACAAAGAATCTGGAGAAAGCGGAACTGATTCTTGGTATTTTAGAAATGGCCGGTACAAAAGATGTATCAACTGGTTTAGTTGTTTTGTTGCTTCTTAGAATCGGCTTTTCAGCTGGCTCTTCAAAAGCTTCTGCCGCCGCAGGCCTCGGCATTGTTGAAGCACCGATATCTGCAAATTTTACTTTCTTGGTGGTTCTGGCTTTTACTTCAGGCTTAACGAACTCCTGACCATCATCAACCAGTAAACCTGCTTTTGCAACTAGTGACTTTCCTTCTGGGTCATCAGTTCTGATGATAATCGTCTTGTCTAAGGCAGCCGCACTTTTCTTTATCAATGAAAGGTTGTGTGCGTTCTTGAAAATGGCAGCCCCTACAGGAATTTCAAAAACAGCCTCGTCACCCTTGAGGTTCTTGATTCGCTTGATTACGTCCACTAGTTGCTCGTTTTTGAGAAGCTTTATCAGTTTAGGCATGTGCTATCATTCTACCAAATTTAAACGGAACTCCAAACCCAATCGTTACTTAATATTTTAGGATGTAATGCTGGACAACTCAACTGCGTATTTTTCAGGAAAATTCAGGAATTCCAAGGATTTAGGATTGTTCACTCCTGTTAGGTACATTGGCTTATGGCTTCCCATTATTTCAAACCTGTGCATGAACTTATTGTCTATGATCCGCACAGCCGGGTGCTTGCCATAATGCTTGTTGGGAACCATCTTGTATCCGCCTTTTCCGTCATCAATAACATAATAGGACATGCCGTGCCTGTCGTTCACTGGCTTGTACATTCTTTCAAATTTTTCACCGACCCAATTGCTGGTTACCAGTACTTCATCTCCGATATTTACGATGATATGGCCATAGTTCGGCGGATAGACAACTTTTTCCCCTGCACTGGCTTCCATGGCAATGACTGTAATCAAATCCTCAAAAGTCGGATCCATTTTTTGCAAAAGGAATAGGGCTTTACCGTGCAGAACCTCATAGACTTCCGGGTATGCAAATTGTGTCCCGGATTTTACTGAATGGTAATGTCCGACAGTTTTATTATACTCATCACCTATTTTCCCTGCCGGGATAACAGTAATGTCATAAGAGACTTCTGCTTGCTCAATCACCTTCTGGTGTTCCTTAAAATTCACATGGCGGTACATGTAATAGAGTTCGTCAAACGGCGGTTTGGCGTCAGGATCCTTCAATACAGATTTCATCTCCTCAAAAGTCCTGGCCTGTGGTTCCACGTCAGGCAGGGGCTGGTTGAACTTCAACCTATTGTCAGGACCAATTTTTATTGGCAATCCCGAAGTAACAGATAAGTCTATCATTTATTTTTTATTAATTTTCAATTGTTGCTTTAATTCTTCGGACACCGGCGGACACGGCTTCTTCCTTTTGGATCTTGAATTTACCAATCAACCCGGTGTGCTCAACATGCGGGCCGCCACAATATTCCCTAGAGACTATTTCATTCGTGTTTGGATCAACTATTGAATAGATTGAAACTGTATCAGGATATTTTTCTCCAAACGCCCCCACGACACCCAATTTTTCAGCTTCTTCCTTTGGCATGATGTCTTTTTGTACTGGCAGGTCTTTTTCAATCCATTCGTTTACCAATGTTTCGACGGCAGATTTTTCTTCGTCTGTCAGTTTGGCATTATGGACAAAATCGAATCTTGTCCGTTCTTCATTAATGTTACTGCCTTTTTGAATAACATGCGAACCCAGGACTTTCCTCAATGCAGCATTCATAAGGTGGGTAGCGGTGTGATAACGGACGTTTTTGTCCGAGTGTGATGCCAATCCGCCTTTAAACTGGCCAGCTGAAGCAGTTCTGGATAATTCCTGATGCTTTTTGAATTCAGCATGAAAATCTTCCTCGTTTTCGATTTTGACAAGTTCTCGGGTTAGTTCAAAAGGAAAACCGTAGCTCTGGAACAGATCAAATGCTTCCTTTCCGCTGACAGACTGTTTGCCTTCTATCATTTTCAACCCGGTATTTAAAGTCTTTCTAAATTTCTCTTCTTCCTTCAATAATTCTTCAGAAATTTTCTGGTCTTTCAGTTCTGGATAAAAATCTGAATAAGTGGCGACCACCGCTTCTTTAATCTCATTCAAAAAAGGACGGTCTATTCCCATCTTTCTGGCATAAGTAACAGCGCGCCTAATTAGCCGGCGGAGAATGTACCCGCGGTCCTTATTTGAAGGCACTACCCCGTCTGCGATCATGAATGTTGCTGCGCGGATATGGTCTGCAATAATTCTTTCGGATTTTTCCTCTGAGTTGCTGGTCAGGCTTCGAATCTTATCTAGGATATGTTGGAACAGGTCCGATTCGTATATTGTTGAGTAGCCGCCTAATGCAGTTGTAATTCTCTCTAATCCCATTCCAGTGTCAACATTTTTCTGTTTAAGTGGCTCAAATTTCCCTTCAGCATTTTTATTGTACTGCATGAAAACATTGTTCCAGATCTCAACCCACTGTTTGTTTTCAGGATCAAATTTCTCCGGTGCCTCTTCTGAACCAATCCAGTAAAAAATTTCTGTATCCGGGCCACACGGGCCGGTTTGTCCTGGAGGTCCCCACCAATTGTCTTTCTTTCCCAAATATGCGATCCGAGATTCAGGGACACCAAGCTTTTTCCAGATCTCAGCTGATTCCTCATCCTTAGGGGCGTCTTGGTCGCCGGCAAACACAGTAACAGCAAGGTTGCTTTTCTCTATTCCTAACCACTTAGTATCAGTTAAGAATTCGTATGACCAGCTGATTGATTCTTCCTTCCAATAATCTCCAAGCGACCAGTTGCCAAGCATTTCAAAAAAAGTGTTGTGAGTGGCATCTCCAACTTCATCAATGTCATCCGTACGCAAACATTTTTGAAAATTGGCCAGGCGTTTTCCGTTTGGATGAGGTTCACCCATCAAAAATGGCACCAAAGGGTGCATCCCTGCGGTAGTAAACAGAACCGTAGGGTCATTGGCCGGAACAAGCGAAGCAGAAGGGATTATTTTATGTCCTTTTGTTTCAAAAAAATTCAGGTATTTCTGTCGAATTTCGTGGGATTTCATGCGAAAAATCGTTAAACTTTCAACTAATTATACCACGGTAATCGCCCCAAAACAAAACTCA